>JAZOUZ010000079.1:0-6373 GCA_045658505.1 Candidatus Onthoplasma sp.
ATATTGATTTTGATGCCTGGTACTGATTTCTGTATCTTGTGAATATTTAGAAGCGATATTATAGTCATAGACAAGAAGAATGATACTATTATAGAGTTAATGCCAATGAGTGGTGTGAGAGCGATAAGGGATATGAATAATATAATTGATCCAATTATGTAGTTTAGGAATGATTTTATTTCAAGATTTAGCGCATTGAGAATGCTACCTGTTAGATTGCATAGAGTGATCGGTAGTACACAAACTGCGGATAACTGAAGTAAAATACCGGACATTTGATTATTATACAATACTAATCCTATTAGATCACCGACCGATAGATAAAGTGGTACGAATAGCATACTAATAAACATTGACACTTCTATTGATTTGCTGACATTTTGAGATATTGAGTCAAAGTCGTTTTTTGCCATCATAGAAGTAATTGAAGGAATTAAAACCATGCTAATACTTCCAATCACAGCCATTGGTACAAATAGCATAGGGAAAGTCATACCCATTATGACGCCAAAACTAGATACTGCTTCGCTCGAACTATAACCTGATAAGATTAGCATAGATGGAATAATTAGAGTAGTGAGAGGTTGAACTAAAGAGTTCGCGATTCTCACTCCGGTAATAGGTGTGGCGCTTTTGATTATATTACGATATTCACCGCGTTTGAAATTAAATTTACTACGTTTTAGATATATGAATAAGGTAATAATAGCAGACACTAGACATGTGATATTAAAGGCAATCGCAGTGTATTGAGTGGCCACGAATCGATCAGTAACATTAGATAGCATAATGACTGTAAGTACAAAGCGAATAATTTGTTCGATTAGTTCGGTTAGTCCGCAGTTGAAATAGTCATTCTGTCCCCACAATGCACCTCTTAAAATAGCGTATATTGCGCTAAATATCAGTGAAGGTATTAGTATGATCATTATTTCTACTGCTCGACTGTCTGTTAGCACTATTCCCCAAACATTGTTCAATAAATAGATTACAGTAGAGCATAGTATAGATAAAACCAATGCGATAACCAAACCTGAAGAAACCACCTTGTCCCGTTTGATTAACTCGTTATTTGTTTCATATCTAGATACCATCTTCGCAGTAGTGAGAGGCAATCCACTAGATATTAGTGTCATGAAAATGGCTAATACTGATGTGGCCATTTGATATAGACCTAAACCCTCTGCTCCCAATTTTCTAGATAAATATATGCGAAAAAAGAATCCTAAAGTCCTCGTAATCACAGAGAATATTGTAACTAATGCTACTGCTTTAAATATTGATTTCATACTTGTCCTAATATATATAGAAAATCAACACAATATGACAAGGAGTAGCAAGAATGTTGATCTGAAGAATATAAATAACTATGAAGATGGCAAAGGAATTTTATTATAGAGTAAAACCAAAAGATACTATGCGAGATTTAGAAATAAGATTTAATACCAATAAAGATAATATTATTAGAAATAATCCGAAATTATCTCTATATCCTGGCGAATGTGTGAAGATTAAGGTCAATGATTATATCATGCATTATGTGAAACCAATGCAAACATTGTCAGAGATTGCTAGTCACTATGATGTAGATATTCAATCGATTAGAGAAAACAACAACCTATCTATAGATAGACTCTACATTGGTCAAACTTTGAAGATATATAAAAAAATCCATGATTAACATGGATTTTTTTAGTTGCTAACAACAAACTGCATTTTCAAGCGATAACGAAGAAAATTAGTTTATTTTTCTTCTGAAGAATTGCCTTCACGTGCCAATTTCTTCATCAATGAATTAATATATGCTTCACTCTTAGTGTATTCGAGTTCTGCTTCTAGATTATTGATTGTGTTACCTATATTGGCAGATAATTTTTGATATTTCTTCATTTCTTTTTCTAGTTTAGATATTTCACTAGGGTTAGCACGTTTAATCTTCAATTCTCTTATTTTTGTTAGATTTTGTTTGTATTCTGTTTCATACTTGCTTCTTTCTTCAGTCAGAGTAGAGAGATCTTTATTTAGTTCCATTAATTTATTCTCACGAAGAGTAGTAGCACGTCTCATTAATACTTGTTTAGATACAGTGGTATTTCTGTCATAAGCAGTCTTAGATTTCTTAGTAGGTTTCTTCCACTTGATCTTACGAGCCAATACACCTACAATAGCTATCACGATAGCTACAGCGAACAGGATAGAAGGAATGTAGTATATCCAATTAGAATTGTTACCCGCTGTGTCCTCTGATTCTGTATCTTCATCTTCAGTAGGTTCTACTACGTTCTTTAGCACTTTCACATAATCAGATTCAATAGCGTTAGTATTAAATTCTTCACTAGTAAGAGTTTTGAACTGAATATCAGAGAAGAATACAGTACCGCTAACTAATTGATCTTCAGCACCAATATTAAATGTCAAATTAGTGGTAGTAGTTTCGCTAGGATCGATATAGAAAGTATATTTGGTCCAATCTCCATCAGAAGTGATCTCTGTAAATGTTTCATCAAAGTTAGATAGTTTGATTCCAACAGCTTTCAATATTTCTTCTTCGGTTAGAGTAGAGCATGCTAGTTCTTTAGTGAATACTGATACACTAATTTGATAAAACTTATCATCAGCGCTCTCCATTTTGTATCCAAGATTAGAACTTATTGTGTAATAACCATTATCTAGTCTTACAGCTAGCACATTGTTTGTTGCTTTTTTGAAGTTTGTTAAATCTTCATTGGATACTACATTATTAGTTAAGGATTCATCATTATTATTTATAGGAATAATACCGAATTGTACACCCTGACTACCACTACCTGTGAAGTAAGAGGTCTCGCTCCAAGGAGTAGTGTGATTAGTATATAATAGATTAGATAGATCTGCTAGGATTGTAGTTTCGTTATTGGTTGCTTGAGTATATTGATCTTTAATTGATTTAGCAGTATCTGGGTAGTCGAATTTAGCATTGTCGACATATGCGTATCCTGCACCATTGGTAGTAGTAAATTTTACCTTTAGAGATACGTTCATATCTTCATGACCACCATGAATCAATAGAGTAATGTCTTGCCATGTTGCACTATTTACTAATATGCTAGATAATTCAATTGTATTAGAATCTTTAGTGGCTACTAGAGATAATTTTATAGGAGCATTGACGCTCATTACACTTACTTTATATTTATGATAACTATCAGCTGTGATAGACTTGCTTTCGCTTGTATAAGTTAGAGTATCGTTTGTGGTATTATACATTAATAGTAAGTTTTCATTATCAGAATGATTGTAAGGAGCATTGATGCCTAGATTAGAGAATAGATTGCGGTCATTATTATTTACCACACCATAATATTGAGTATGCTCACCTAGTCCTACACTCCAATCAATAGGTGTAGCAGGGAATGGTTCATTATAGTCATTAATTTTGAATCCATCAAATGTACCATTATCTAGCATGATCTCGCTGTCTGAGTATATTAGGTCTTTAGCTAGATCTATTTTATTCTTGTCTGCGTTAGAGAATGCGTCATAATTAGTCTTACTAACAGTAACACTAGATAAATAGAATGTACCTTGAGTCAGAGTCTCGATATCTCCTAGACCAAACAATAATTTATATGTGCTATCTTGAGTAGGGTGGCTATTGATAAAGAAGGTATAATCTACAAATTTATTATTGATTTCAGAACTAGTCTTAGATGTAATAGATATTACTTCACTATCTTTAGGATCGTCATTATTGGTTTGGATTAGTTGAAGAGTAGCCTTACCATTGAATGTTCCATTATATCCGTCCACTCTCGCTCTAACAGCAACTTTATACACATTGGCGCTCTCTAATCTTATGAAATCGTCTTCAGTAGAGTACTTAACGAATGTTTCTTTGATATTAGTGATAGCTAAAGCTGTCTTATTGTCACCATCGCTAATATTGTTATTGGTCGTTAGGCCGGTAGTGTATTCGATGCTATTTTTTCCATTAACGAAATCTATTTGTGTAATACCTGAGTCGTCGTTTTCATCATATGCGTTAGTAAGTTTATTACCTGCTGTAATAGTGTATCGAGATACAATATTATCAACCTGATCTACAATAGTTGCATTAGATTGCTTAGACTTATTCCTAAATAGGCTAGCATTCAATTCGTGACAAGATACATTATCATAAAGAACTGTACCAGCGCCGTCAAGATACATGCCTAAACTTAATTCAAGGCTCTCATTATTATTAGTCTTCACCATGAAGTAGTAAGGGGTCCATCTGTTTGGAGAAGATACCTTTTTGTGTTGAGCTAATACTTCGTTGCCATTGTATAAATAGATACTAGCTATACCATCATTTTGTAGAGTGTAAGCATACACTGATATCATATAATACTTACCAGCATCCAGAGAGATCTTGTTTGAAGAAGATGTCCTATATCCAAAGTTGGTAGTGTAATATCTGTGAGTATCGTAATTCT
Source organism: Candidatus Onthoplasma sp. (assembly GCA_045658505.1). Taxonomy (GTDB): domain Bacteria; phylum Bacillota; class Clostridia; order Christensenellales; family UBA1242; genus Onthoplasma. The sequence continues at coordinate 4,455 of JAZOUZ010000079.1, forward strand.
CGCTATCTATCATAAGGACATAACTATCTTGATTAACAGGAACATCAGATAATTTGTCGGCGAAGTCTTCGTCGTTTAGACCTTTTAGATTGACCACACCAGAATTAACATTAGGTGTAACATTGTTTACTTCTGTATTGTAGATATAATCATCGAAACTATCTGGACTGAATGGATAAGTTGATTTTGGATTCTTATCGAATTTGCCATTAGTAATGCTGAGTTCTTTCATGCCTTCAGTACTAGTCGCAGCATATGTGTACATACTAGGACGGAAGATGTTCAGCAATGAAATGCATCCTATAGATGCCAACAAAAATGCCAATATATAGCATAATGTCTTGTTGATTGATTTGATTCTTGTATTGTTCATTGTAACCTCTTTGTTGATTATTGCTAAAAATCTAACTCATTATAACACAAAAATTCACTTTTGGCAAATATTATTAGGTCAAAAAACACATAATATTCGTATGAAAAAAGTGAAAAAGTGGCAGATTCTGTTATTCGGAGCGATGATCGGTGTGATCAATGGCTTTTTTGGTGGTGGCGGAGGTATGATAGTGGTACCTTTATTAAATAAATTGTTTGGTTTAGAGCAGAAAAAAGCACAAGCTACCGCACTGTTTGTAATATTGCCTATAAGCCTTGTGAGTACTATAGTATATCTTTGCTTTAATTCAATTAATTTCGCTACAGGGTGGCCCGTGATCTTAGGTATAGTGGTAGGTGGTGTAGCAGGCGCTACTTTGTTAAACCGATTGAATAATAATGCGATAAAAGGAATATTTATATTTTTCATGCTACTAGGTGGTGTTGGAATGTTGATTTGGTAGAGGTTTGATATGGTGTTTTGGGAGATAGTAGTAGGTGTATTAGGTGGAATAGTAGGCGGAATGGGAATGGGTGGCGGAACACTCACTATTCCTTTGCTAACAATATTTTTGAGCTATCCACAGTTGTCGGCGCAAGGTGTAAATCTTATCGCCTTTTTACCGATGTCTTTGGTGGCATTGTTTATTCATATCAAGAATCATTTAGTAGCATTCAAGAGTACGTGGCTATTGGCTGTAGTGGGCAGTATATTTAGTCTGGGTGGGGCGTTGGTCGCTAACAATGTATCAAATGTCGTATTAAAAAAATTATTTGCGATATTTCTAATAGGATTAGGCATATGGCAAATAATAGAAATGAAGAAATCGAAAAATCAAAAAGACAAGAAAGAAGAGTAGTTAAAGATAATGTTGGCACTTTCAAATTTGATAGTTTGACTGAATTTTGAATAAGCAGTTTCGTAAATACGATCGAGAGAATCAGCAATTTCTTTTAGGTCTAATTTATTAGTATTGTATGTTGAGTCTTGGTGAAATAGAGACAAAAATTTTGAATAAGAGCTATTGAAATCTGAGCGGATATTATTTACTTCTACGAGTATTGTGTCTAATAATTTAGAATTAGTGTCAAATGCCACACTTAACTCTGACAATCGCTGTATGGTATGCAGCAATAGATCGGAGAGAGATGAGATAATTTCATTTTGTTTTTTGCTAAGATTTTTTTGTGAATGAAATTTAAGGACATCAAAGGTATAGACTCTCGATGATTGGTAATCAGACGAGAGATTTTTTGCTACGGATTTAGCTTCTTTTTTAGTAAGGTAGAATGATGCAAGTACACGATACTTCTCATCGTAATGAATATATCCAGCGCCAGATTGGAGTTGGATTTTCGTAGCCATATTTGATGCTTCAGAGTATGTTAAAAACGAATCGATTTCAACGAAATAAAATCGATTTACGTTGATTGGTCTTGGAACAAGGAAGAAAGAAATAATCGATAATACTACACATAAAAAGATAAGTATAATAAAAGAAATATTTCGTTTCTTTATTCTTTTTTTATAATCTTTTTTTGTTCTA
>JAZOUZ010000080.1:0-1651 GCA_045658505.1 Candidatus Onthoplasma sp.
AAAAAATATCGCAAAACCCACAACCAAGGAGTTTTTGATGTATACAATGACGAAATGCGTATGGCTCGTCACGTAGGTATTATTACTGGTCTTCCTGATGCATATGGTCGTGGACGTATTATCGGTGATTATCGACGTATAGCTTTATACGGAATAGATTTCTTAGTAAAAGAAAAACTAAAAGATTTAGATAATTTAATTGGTCCAATGACTAATGATTTAATCCAATTAAGAGAAGAAGTATCTATGCAAATAAGAGCATTAGATGATATCAAAAAAATGGCTGAAAAGTATGGATTTAATATATCTAATCCAGCAAAAGATTCTAAAGAAGCTGTTCAGTGGTTATATTTTGGATACCTTGCTGCTGTAAAAGAAAATAATGGCGCAGCTATGAGTCTAGGAAGAATAGATGCATTCTTAGATATCTATTTTGAAAGAGATTTAAATAATGGATTAATTGACGAAGAGGGTATTCAAGAATTAATAGATCAATTAGTAATTAAACTAAGACTAGTAAGACATTTAAGAACTCCTGATTATGACGAATTATTCTCAGGTGATCCAACATGGGTTACTTGTTCAATGGCCGGAGTAACCGAAGAAGGCAATCCTCTAGTTACCAAGACAAGTTATCGTATTTTAAATACATTGACTAATTTAGACCCATCACCAGAACCTAATATGACAGTATTATGGAGTGAAAAGTTACCAGAAGACTACAAAAAATATTGTTGTAAAATGTCAATTGACACTGCATCAATACAATATGAAAATGACGAAGTCATGAGACCTATCTATGGAGATGATTATGCAATCGCTTGTTGTGTATCAGCCATGAGAGAAGGAAAAGATATGCAATTCTTTGGTGCTCGTTGTAATTTAGCTAAGGCCCTTTTATACTCAATTAATGGTGGCATTGATGAAATGAAAAATGAATTAGTCATCGAAGGCTTTGAGAAAATGAATGATGAAGTACTAGATTACGATAAAGTGCTTGACAGTTACTACAAAATGATTGAAAAAGTAGCATACATATATTCAAATACCATGAATATTATTCATTATATGCATGATAAATACGCATATGAAGCAGGACAAATGGCATTACATGATACACATGTAAATAGACTAATGGCATATGGAGTAGCAGGTTTATCTGTAGCAGTAGACTCACTATCAGCAATTAAATATGCAAAAGTAAAACCAATAAGAAATGAAGAAGGTTTAGCAATTGATTTTGAAATTGAAGGAGATTTCCCTAAATATGGAAACGATGACGATAGAGTAGACACTATTGCTAAAGAATTACTAAGTAAAGTAAATCAAGAATTATCAAAACATAAATGTTATCGAGATGCTAATCCGACATTATCAGTATTAACTATTACCTCAAATGTTGTTTATGGCAAGAAAACCGGATCAACTCCAGACGGAAGAAAAGCCGGAGTTCCATTTGCCCCAGGAGCTAATCCAATGCATGGAAGAGATAATAGCGGAGCATTAGCAAGTTTGAATTCTGTAGCTAAATTAAATTATGGTGATTGTTGCAGAGATGGAATAAGTAATACATTTACTATCGTTCCAAATGCCCTAGGTCAAACTAAAGAAGAACAAACTAATAATTTAGTATCTCTATTAGATGGTTATT
>JAZOUZ010000081.1:0-18040 GCA_045658505.1 Candidatus Onthoplasma sp.
GGTATGGGTAGTAGGTTTGGAGGAGATAAGCAGATTGCATCGATAGATAATGACGATAACTTCATATTGGACTACTCAATATTTGACGCCAAAAGAGCAGGATTCGATAGAGTAGTATTTATAATTAAGAAAGAAAATGAGAAGATTTTCCGTGATAAGGTAGGCGCTAGACTAGAAGGGATCATTGATGTAGAATATGTATTCCAAGGAATAGATAATGTACCATCTGACGCTAAAGTGCCACAAGATAGAGTAAAACCATGGGGTACAGCGCATGCGATATATTGTTGCAAAGATGTGTTGAGAGATCAGTTTGCAGTAATTAACGCTGATGACTTTTATGGCAGAGAATCTTTTGAATTAATAGCTAATTTCTTCAAAGAAAATAAGGGAGAGAGCGAATTCATTAGTGCAGGTTTTTTAGTAAAGAACACCTTAAGTGACAAAGGAACTGTAAAGCGTGGAATATTCACATTAGATGGACATAAAGCTATAGCTTTGACAGAGAGTGAAGTGAAGCGTGAAAATGATAAAATTATAGCAACCCCTCTAGACAAGGGCGAATGGAGAGAGATAGACAAAGATACTTTAGTATCGATGACAATGTTTGGTTTCACACGAAAGCTACTAGATAGAATAGTGAAAGAGTATGACGAATTCTTCGCTCAAGATGAGAGTAAACTAATGAAAGCTGAATTCTTACTACCAGAAGTAGTAAATAGTATGATGCTGGATAATGATATTGAAATGAATGTATATACCACACCTGCTAAGTGGTATGGTATTACATACAAAGAAGATCTAGAAAACTTCAGACTAGCGATCGAAAACATGAAAGATGAAGGGAAATATCCGGAACATTTATATGACAACGCTCTCACAAAATAAAAAAGGATAATTATGGATAGATATAATACAGCACTAGAGTTTGCTACGCGCAAGCACCGTGGACAAATGAGAAAAGATGGAGTAACACCTTATATTGTCCACCCTATAGGTGTAGCAGATTTGGTAAAAGAGTTTGCTCAAGATCATGAATATATAGATACTATGTTAGTTGCCGCCCTTCTGCATGATACTCTAGAAGATACAGATACAACATATGACGAGATTTGGGATAAGTTTGGTCCTAACGTAGCAGATATTGTAGAGGAACTCACTAGCGACAAAGATGAGTGCAAGCGTATTGGTAAAGGGAAATATTTGAAAATAAAAATGCAACATATGAGCGAAGAGGCTTTGATAATCAAGATCGCTGATAGATTATATAATATGCGTGATGTAGCATGTATGAAGCCTGAGAAGATACAGCAATTCATAGATCAAAATACTGAGATAATAAATTGGCTCCGACATAATAGAGGTCTAACGGAAACACATATTGAATTGCTAAGAGCATTAGAGAGAGAAGTTCATTTCGCTATATCTGAGATAGAATTATCTAATAAGAAATAATATATAATTAAAATCTTATATAAAACAAAAAAAAGACAAATTGTCCGTTGACAAAGGTGTCTTTTTTTGATATATTAGAGTCAATAGGAAATCTAATATAGATAGCAACCCGTGGCAATAGTGCCTAATTCCAGAAGGAAAACCCTATGCGTAATCCTAAATCTAATCAAAAAAGGAGAAATTAACATGAAACAAACTTACCAACCAAAGAAGAAACAACGTAGCAAAGTTCATGGTTTCAGAGCTAGAATGAAGACTCTTTCTGGTAGAAAAGTCATCAAAAGACGTAGAAACAAAGGCAAGAATGTATTGTCAAGATAAGTGTTATGTTGAATAAAATCAATCGATTAAAGAAAAGAAAAGAGTTTAATTTCATATACAAGAAAGGCGAAATAGCACATTCTAATAGTTTTTTCGTGCATTTTGTGAAGGCATATCGTCCTTATCCACAGATAGGTATATCAGTATCTAAGCAAGTGGGCAATTCGGTAGTACGTAGTCGTGTGAAACGTATCATTAGTGAGGCGTGTAGGCTAAATATTGATAAATTCGCGGTGAAAAATTACGTGATTACAGCTAGAGAATCTGCTAAAGACAAGACTAGTATTGAAATTGAACAAGAATTGATCCATCTATTGAAGAAAAATAAATTATTTAGAGGCGATAATGTTTAGATTGTACTATATCTTGACATATCCGCTGACTCTATTATGTTTATTTTTATTGTCGATATACAGAGGTTTGATTCGGTATGCTAGAGGCGGTAAATGTTGTAGATTTTTACCTACTTGTAGCAAGTATGCATGGGATAGCATTGTCGAATTTGGCTGGCTTTTTGGAGGGATTTTGACTATCAAAAGACTCATAAAGTGTCGACCAGACCATGAGGCAGGATTTGATTATCCCAAACTAAATATTTTAGGAAATTATAAATGGAAATGTTAAACGTAAATATGTTATTAGCGAGTGATCTATGGTCTACCGTTATTGGTTGGTTTGCATCTTGGATCATCAATTATGGTTGGACTATCATTGTATTCACTATTGCACTAAAGTTACTAATGAGTCCGTTGGATATATTGCAGAGAGTATCTAGCCAGAAGCAGACAAGATTCATGTCCGCAATGCAACCAGAGATGGCTGTACTTCAACAAAAATATGGTAATGACAAACAAAAATTAAATCAAGAACAGGCAAAATTATACAAGAAGTATAATGTGAACGTCGGTGGAATGTGTTTCACTATGTTCATTACGCTTGGTTTGTCTCTACTTATCTTTGGTACATTGTATGGTAGTCTTCGTTCTTTCGGTGAAGAAAAAATGTATGAGTCGTATGCTAAGTTAGATGCGGTATGTCTAGAAGCTCAGACTCAGGCAGAGAATGATTCTAGCCTAGTAGACGAAAATGCTAAGATAGAATTTGTCAAAGATGAGATTGTAGTAGAATACAAAAAACAACAAAAAGAAAATTCTTGGCTTTGGGTGAAGAATGTATGGCGTGGAGATATTAAGACTTCTCAAATAGTAGAACTAAAATCTTATGCTAAATACAAGAAATTAGACAAAAACGATGCTAATCTAATCAGTAGAAATGAAATCATATTAGACGCAGTAGATGATGTCAATCCAGGACAAAATGGATATTATATTCTCTTGATACTAGCAGGTCTAATATCATTCTTGACACAGTTCTTGTCTACTAAGTTATTGGCTCCAAAAGGTCAAAAATTAAATACTATGAATAAAGTTATGATGGCGGTGATTCCTATCACTATGGTAATATTCGCATCGACTTCTAATACAGTGTTTACTTTGTATATTATTACCAACTCTGTAATGACCGCGATAATATCTACAATAATATCATTGGTAATGAAGAGTAAGAACAAAGGTAAAACTGATACAGATATATTGTTGTCAAATAAGAAAGTAGAAGTGGTAGAATATAGTCGTAACTACAAAAAATAGGAGAAAATTATGCAAATAGAAGCAACAGGAAAAAGCGTAGAGATCGCTATTCAAAATGGCTTATTAGAATGCGGTATGAAGCGTGAAGAAGTAGAAGTCAAAGTACTCGAAGAAGGCGGACTATTCAAGAAGGCTAAAGTATTACTCATCTGGGGTGAAGAAAAGATAGAAGAGCAAGCAGAAGAATCATCTCCAGAAGTAGCAGAAGAGCCAATCAAGGAAGAAATCGTCGAAGCGGAAGAATCAGAAGAAGTAATAGAAGAAAAAGAAGAGAAGAAAAAGCGTATAGTAGATACTACTCGCGTAGAAGCTCGTGGTAAAGAGTTCTTGTTAGGCCTAGCTCAGCTATTAGACGAGAATGCTATAGTAGAGAGCGAAGCTGGAGAGAATGAAGTAACATTCTCAGTCAAGGGCGAAAAATTAGGTAAACTAATTGGATTCCACGGCGAGAATATTCAGGCTCTTCAAATGTTACTTAGTGGCATAAAGACACGAGGTGAAGGTCCTATTAGACTTTATTTAGATATTGATGGATACAAAGCTAATAGAAATCAATCTATCATTGATCTAGCTAACAAAACCGCAGAGCAAGCTATTAAGATTGAAAGAAATATTCACTTAGATCCAATGAATGCTTATGAACGTCGTATTGTACACACCACTCTTCAAGGTCGTGATGACGTTACTACAGAGTCAACCGGAGAAGGTGAAAAGCGTCACGTGGTGGTTAAGCCAATATTTAAAAGATAAAAAAATGACTCGCAATGAGTCATTTTTTTATTTAATATGAGTAATGTATTTGATATAATTACCTTCACTAAACGCCTTCGTTCTCGTTCGGGCAATCATATCAAATGTTACTAATTAATGCTTTAAATTAAATACATGTCATTGCGAAGCGAATCGTATTCGCTGTGGCAATATTGAAAATCTTCTTTATTTGTCCATATAGCCGATAAGTTTAGCAACAGCGAGATCATCGAGTTCGTACACAATCTTATTGATTGCTTGTCGGCGATTCTCGTCTAATGCCTCCATGTCAATAAGCTTCGCATCGTGTCCAACTAGTGTGTCTACACTCACACCAAAAATGTCAGCCATTTTGATTAGATTTTCAGTACTTGGATCGCAGATTCCCTTTTCATAACTTAATATAACAGTATGAGCAACACCAATCATCTTACCCAATTCTCTTTGTGATAAACCTTTGCGATTTCTTAGTTCTTTGATTTTATTCATATCATAATTATATTTATTAGTAGTATATTTTCAAATAAGTTAACAAAAAATGCTTGACAGGTATAATATTTATAACATATAATACAAACATGGAATAATATTAATAACAAAGCGCTAAATTTGTTACACATATTATACCGAAATTTGTCATTGCGAGACCTTTAGGTCGTGGCAATCTACACTTGATCTTACTAAATAATAGTTGTAGATTCCCACGCTTCGCTCGGAATGACATATACGTTCATGCTTATAACATTGATAAGTAAAAATAGGAGAAAGCATATGATGAATAAATGTAAAACATGTAAGTACTTTCGACAACACTATATTTTTGATGGAGTGGTGGGTTTCACTGAGGTGTATAGTGGCCATTGTGTGAAGTGTATAGAACTAAAACAAATCAAAACTTGTGATAATTACGAAGAATATGATGGCGAGAAATATGGCAATATAATTAATCTATACAAAGTGATAAATAAATTGAATAGTCTACTAGATTATGTCAATGCCAACTTTATTAAGATCAAAGACTTAATAGATGCCTTATATAAATAAATATAAACTAATTTATAATACTAATTGACAATTTCTATTTTCGTTGTTATACTATTAGCACAAGGAGTTTTTTATGGAAAACGAAAATCTAACTGAATTTGAAATTAAATTAGAAAAAATTAAAAGATTAGAAGAGAATGGAGAAAAAGCATACAAGGCGAAATTCAATAAGACTCATGAAATACACGATCTAGAGAAATACGAATTAGGCACTAAGGTAAGCGTCGCTGGTCGTATGACATTCAAGCGTACTTTTGGTAAGCTTATTTTTGCTAAACTATATGCCATTGGAGATAACTTCGACTATAATCCAAGTGAGCCAATGCGTACTAGCGTACAGATCAGTTTGTCTCTCAATGTAGTGGGTGAAGAATCCTTGGCTAAATTCAAAGAATTTTGCGATATTGGTGATTTCATAGGTGCTACAGGCGAATTGATACGCACTCAGACAGGCGAACTAACTGTACAAGTAGAGAGTTTTGAGTTACTTTCTAAGGCACTAAGAGGATTACCTGAGAAATTCCACGGATTAGTAGATATGGATACTAGATATCGTCAAAGATATTTGGATATAATCTCTAATGAGAAGAGTAGAGAAGTATTCATCGCTCGTAGTAGAGCAGTGTCATTCGTGAGAAGATACTTAGAAGACAATGGATTCATTGAGGTAGAGACTCCAATTCTTCAGACAGCTGTGAGTGGTGCTAGTGCTAAGCCATTCTTCACTCATCATAATGCGTTGAATCTTGACTGTAATCTTCGTATTGCTACTGAGACATGGCTAAAGATGGCTGTGGCTGGTGGATTTGACAAAGTATTTGAGTTGGGTAAAGACTTTAGAAATGAAGGTATGGATCCTACTCATCTTCAAGAGTTTACTCAAGTAGAGTGGTATGCTGGCTATTGGGACTTCGAAGATAATGTAAGATTCTTCAAGCAATTCATCAAAGAATTAATGATGCACACTATTGGTACTACTAAGATCAATGTGGCAGGCAATGAGATCGACTTCGGTGATGAGAATTGGGAGAGAGTGAACTACGTAGAGAAGATGAGAGAACTTCTTGGTTTTGATTTCTTAGAAATCGAAGACTACACTGTACTAGCAGATAAGATAGCTGAGAGTGGTAAACTTACTCGTGAAGAATTAGAAGGATACAATTCTTGTCGTGCACTTATCGACTATGCGTATAAAAAACTAATTAGACGTCATATCGTAGGACCAACTATTCTATACAATTACCCTGCATTCTTGAAGACTTTGGCTAGAAGAAATGATGCTGATGCTAGAGTAACTGATGTATTCCAAGTAGTAGTAAATGGTGCTGAGATATTGAATGCATATAGTGAATTGGTAGATCCAATCGAGCAGAGAAAGGCTTTGGTAAGCCAATTAAAAGATAAAGAAATGGGCGACGATGAGACAATGGACGTAGATGAAGATTTCTTGCTCGCTATGGAGCATGGAATGCCTCCTATGTCTGGTCTTGGATTCGGTATAGATAGATTTATCATGATGATATACGATTTGCCTAATATACGTGATACTATTCTATTCCCTATGACTAAACCAATCGATCAAGACAAGGCGGATAATAATGAAGATTAGTATACTAGGAAGTGGACGTTGGGCGTCCAATTTGGCTGGACTATGTCTAAAGAATGGGCACGAAGTATTGACATATGAGAAGATATTAGAAGGAATACCTGAGAGTGAGTTTTTCTCTAGTGGTAAGAATAGTTATATTGACCTATCTCAGTATTATCTAGATGGAAGACTACAATGTACTCATGATCTAGAGCGTGCTATCAACAATAGTGATTATATTATCATATCTATCCTTAGCCAAAAACTCAATGAGTTCATGCAGGACGTAAAAAAGATAGTAGGATACTCTACTAAGAAATATTGCATTGCAATGAAAGGTGTAGAGGCGACTACAGGACGCACTCTCACTGAGATCATGATGGACAACGGTGTATATAAGAATAATTTAGTAGCATTAGCTGGTCCTGGTCATGTACAGTCTATTAGTGCTGGACACAAGACTCACATGGTAGTGGCTGGATACAATGCTAGTCTAGCTAATGAATTCAAACAAATTTTATCTAACGACGCATTTAGATTGTTCCCTAATCCAGACGTAAAGGGTGTAGAGATATGCGCTGCTGCTAAGAATGTGTATGGTGCATTGGCTGGTATCTGTGTAGGATCTGAAAACGATACTCTTCGTGGTAGTTTGATGTGTGCGAGTCTTGCAGAGATGGAGCATTATCTCGACTCTATGCAGTGCGTACCGAAGACTGCTAGAAGATTGCCTCTTCTTGGCGACTATGATGCGACTATGTATGATAAGAATAGTCATAATCTCAATTATGGTATCGAAATAATGCGTCAAAATACAATAGAACCAAAGTTATCATTTAGTTCTATTGAAGGTAAAGATGCAGTGGCAGGATTATTGAAGAGAATGATTAATTATAACAATCAAGTAAGTGATAGTATGCAACTCAGAGCACCACTCCTTACAGCGTATAATAATGTAGTGAAGGGTATAGTGCCACCGTCTGACGCTATTCAAGAGATTGAGTCAGCGATTGACGATATATATACACATGATGAGTTATAAAAAATGGCGAATAGCTTCGCCATTTTTTATCTTTTAATGATTACTTTTTCTCCACCGAGCATTATATCAGGTAGAGTTGGATTGCATAGTTTTAGATCGTCAGGAATGATCTTAATGCGTTTGCACAATTCCCACAATGTTTCGTTAGGTTTGGCTAGATAGATCTGGTAATCATATTGAGAGAAGTCTATATTTTTACCTAATGAGATATTATCAACTTGCTCTTTAGATTCTTTAATGTATGAACATACTGCTATGTCTAATAGGTATTCTAGTTCGATAATAGTACCACGCTTAATTTTGCATTTGCAGTCTTCCACATTAATGTCTGTGTGAATGCAATTCAATTCATTCATAGAGATTTTCGTATTGATGATAAAAGGTATCTCACATATCTTTTGACGCATATCCATGTTCTCATCAATGTATATCATGTGAGAAGTGATAATGCCTTCTAAATATAAGAGATTATCCTTAATATATCTATTGGTAATCTCAGGCACAATATTTAAATTAGATATAAAATCTTCAATAGCGCTTTCGTTGTCTGATAGGGCGATGTCATTTGATATAGTTTCTTTGATATACTCCTTGTTTGACATTCTGAAATAATCGCGACTAGTAATATTGAGATCTGCGTCGAATTCAGTAGAGAATGCGTCGTCAACAATATCAATTGTAATATTCTTGATGGCTACACCGACTACTCTTAGTTTATTAGAAACTATAACAATATTATTATCATCTTCGATCTCGGTCGAAATAGACTCATTAGCTGGATCTACGCGAACGGTTAGATCTAATTCGCTATCAATGGCGAGATCATCAATATCTACATTAAATTTGATATTGAAGCAATCTTTTAGTTCTAAGACTTTAGTTTCGTCATTACGAATAGTTTCAAATAATAGTGTAGAATACAATTTTCCTTCAATGATAGCCATGCCATTCTGAGCGATAACATTTGATTGAGTGAAATACGCATTGTGCTCTAAGATTTTTGATATATTGTCCTTTGTTTCAAAATTGGTAGTATAATCTATGCGCTTGTCAATTATGTTAGATATAGTAGTAGTAGATATTTCACTTTTCTTCAATATCATATTATCAAAATTAGAGATATTTGAGTGAGTGCTAATATTGACATACATGATCGGAGAGATGCTAATATCACAATTAATTTTCAGTATACCATCGCTAGACAAAATGTTATTAGACATACTAGAATGCATTACATTGATGTAACAATCGCTAGTGATAGCATTATCTAAAAACGTCTCGCTAAAACTTTGACTATTACTAATAGTATTAGTGATATTGTCTGTGTCTATGTATACTACTTTAATACCTATTTTACCATTAATTATTGCCTTACCATTACCACACTCTACAGATTCGTCATATAGGTAACTATTAATATCTAATATTGTCTTGATATTAACATTAGTATCGATAGGTATACTGATAGTGGTGTTGAGATTTATATTAGTCAAGTTTTTGGCAAACGTGATTTTTAAGTTATCCAAATTTTCCATAATTCCCCCTCTTATCTAATCTAGTATCTTATCTCGTGAAATATGACTATAAAATAGTTTTTTTTTGAGTAAATATTGAAACCATATTATCCGACGAGTTTCGTTAAATTTTAGAAAAAAACTATATTTAATATGAAAAAATTCAAAATTAATTTATCTTTAGACTTTTAGAGCGAAGGACTTTCGACAAATTAATCATATTTATTTAAGAATTAGTCAAAAAGTAGTAAATTTAACTGAAATTTGCAATGCGGAAATTTGAAAATTTTGGTATCATATATCCCGTACTCACGCCAAAATGCGTGATATTAAAGGGGAGAAATTATGAAAAAAATATCATTAATACTAGCAGATGAAGATCAAAAGACTATTGAGGAAATGAAGAAACATTTTACTGATGATAAATATGAAGTTATTACTACTACAAGCAACGGAGAAGAAGTAATCAATCTTGTCAACACTCATTCGCCGGACTTGTTAATTATGGACATTGTGTTACAACAATGCGATGGCTTTAAAGTATTAGACAGTATTGATACGACCAAGACTAAGGTTATAATACAATCAGCATTGTCTATGGACGGATTTATTAATAAAGCGATAAGCATGGGTGCGCAATATTATTGCATCAAGCCATTTGATACAGATATATTAAAAGAAAGAATATACGATATAATTGAAGCCAAACTTGATCACCGCTCTAATGGCAAGCAGTCTAGTCAGATCGAAGAGAAGATTACCAATATTTTTATTACTGTAGGTATACCTGCTCATATCAAGGGGTATCAATTCTTGAGAGAAGCGATCAAATTAGCTATCGCCAATCCAGAGATTATCAATTCTATCACTAAGAAGTTGTATCCAACTATTGCTGAGAAGTATGATACAAGTGCGTCAAAGGTAGAGCGCGCTATTAGACACGCTATCGAAGTAGCATGGAATCGTGGAAAGATCGAAAACATCAATAATCTATTTGGTATAAAAGTGTATTCATCGAATGAGAAACCAACCAATGGTGAATTCATTGCGTTAGTGGCTGATAAAATGTTGATAGAAGGAGCATAAAGACTAAGTTTGTCTAAATTTGTCAACTTAGATTATATCTAAATATTTGGTAAAAAATATTGAGGGGTGAACTATGAAAAAATTACCAAATACTGTAGATAATATCAAAAAAAAGATCATGGAACTAAAAGGTAGAGAAGTTAGTCTATATATCAATCGCGGTAGGAGAAAAGTTAGTAGTTATCGTGCGACAATAGAAGATGTATATGCTAGCGTATTCACTGTGAAGTCGCTAGAATCAGTCTTTACTTATTCATATAATGACATTTTGTGTGGAGATGTGAAGGTGATGATAGATTAGAAAATACTTAAGTCTTTTAAGTATTTTTTTATTGCAATGATTTATTAATGGTAAAAATGTCTTCTTTTTAGCATATGGTATTGACTTTTTAATAAATTTTTAGCATAATAGAGTGAAAGAAAATGCGATATGGTACAATCGCAGTAAAAAGGAGTAATGATGAAAAATTATAATCCAATTAGGGGAACGAACGACTATTTGCCTAGAGATGCTAAGATCAGAGAGATAGTAAGGGAGAGAATTCTTGAGAGCTATCAAAATAACGGATACAATCTCATATCTACACCAATATTAGAGAGTCTAGATTATCTCAATTCTAGCGAAGGTGGAGACAATTTGCGTCTAATGTTCAAGACTGTGAAGCGTGGTAGCAAACTCGACCTTACCAAAGAAAACTTGTCCGAAGCGGATATTGTAGAAGAAGGACTTAGATACGATCTGACTGTGCCTTTAGCTAGATTCTACGCAAACAACAAGGATAAACTACCAACTCCATTCAAGGCTATTCAGATTGATTATAGTTTCCGTGCAGAGCGACCTCAGCGCGGTAGAGAACGTCAATTCATACAATGCGATATTGATGTGTTCGGAGATAGTACTATTAATGCCGAGTTGGAGTTATTGAAGACTAGTTTAGATACTTATATGAGTCTTGGTTTCAACGATCTTACTCTCAAGATTAACAATCGTCAGATTCTCAATAATATAGTATTATTTGCCGGTTTTAATGAAGAGGATATTAATTCGGTATGTGTTACACTTGATAAGTTGGATAAGATTTCACTAAACGGCGTAATGATGGAACTTATCGAAAAAGGATACGACACAGACAAGATCAATAAGTTGGCTGAGATTATCGGAGATATTGGAGAAAATGGCTTGGATACCGCTACTAAATATGGTGTGCCAGATACAGTGATCGCGGATATGAAATATCTAATATCTACTCTTAATCAACTAACGGACAATAAGTGTAACATTGTATTTGACATTTCTATAGTTCGTGGTCAAGGTTATTATACCGGTACCGTATACGAATTTTATACAGAAGGATTCGGGGGTGCTATCGGTGGTGGTGGTCGTTATGACAAGATGATTGAGAAGATTACTGGCATAGCAGTGTCTGCGGTAGGTGCTAGTATTGGATTTGAGCCGGTTACCATGCTTCTTCGTGAGCGCGGTGCTACTTTTGATATGAAGTCGAATTTGGCATTGTTATACGACGCAGATGATGACATTGTAGAAGTATTTGATATTAAAGAAAAATTGAAAGAAAACTACAATGTATCATTATTCGCACGACCTAAGAATATGAAAACATTTTACGAAAAGATTTTAGAAGTTTCAGACATGGTTACTAGCGTGAAAGACTTCAAGGATAACAAAGAGATTAAAGTATTAAATAAGTAGGAAAATATGGAAAAAACATTAGACGAGATCAAAGCAGAATATATAAAGATTTTTAAGGATAATATCAAAAGAGATGGTTCAGAGAAGTTATTGGAGTACATTACTAATTCTTGTGATTTCTTCACTGCACCAGCATCGACTAAACATCATTCATGTTTCGAGGGTGGGCTAGCATTGCATTCAGTGAATGTATACAATCGATTCAAGCAGATATTAATAAATGAGTATGGTGAAAATTATACAGAAATGATCAGTGATGAAAGTATAGCGATTATCGCGCTCCTTCACGATCTGTGCAAGATAAATACATACACTATTGATTATCGAAATCAGAAAGTAGATGGACAATGGGTGCAAGTGCCATTTTATGCTTATAATAATATTCTTCCTTATGGACATGGGGAGAAATCTGTATATATCATTAGCGGTTTCATGCGACTTACTAGAGAAGAAGCAATGGCTATCAACTGGCATATGGGAGCATTTGATATACGTTGTCAGGTTAGCAATGATCTCTCAGAGGCGTTTAAGAGATTTCCTAGCGCATTGTTATTCCATGTGGCAGATCTAGAAGCAACATATCTAGATGAAAGATCTAATTAGAAACAAAAAAGACTCGCATATTGCGAGTCTTTTTTAGAAGTCATTATCGCCATCAGTATCATCGTCGTCATCGTCGTCAAATTCGTCATCTATATCATCTAGATCAATATCCTCATCATCGTCGTCATCATCGTCATCTTCATCATCGTCGTCTAAATCTTTATCAAGGTCGTCGCCGAAAGAGAAGTCTTCGTCTAAACCAGTAGAGTCCTCCATGTCTTCGTCGAAGATTTCTTCATCGATAGTAGGTGTCTCGTCATCATCGTCTTCGCCATCATCGTCATCATCAATATATTTATGCCAGTCAGAGATTTCTTTGTCTTCTGCGTCTTCGTCTAAGGTGATACCTAATTCTTGCTTGCAACTATCACAAACTTCTTCGTCGTTTTGTACGAAGTTGATCTTGCATATTGGACACAACTCTAAATCGCCTATATCATCATCGCTGGCCTCTATTAACTTTAATTCTTTTTTACAAACAGTACAATACTGATCCGCCTTTTTAATATAATTTAATTCACAACGCGGACATAAAATCCATACAGGTTTAGTGGACTTAGCCATAAAATGTTTCCTCCATTTGCTTAGTATATTATAATTGCCTAAAATTAATTTGTCTACTAAATTTAAAAACATATCAAAAATTTATCAAAATTTTATCATCGTAAATACAAAAAGTCATGAAAATCATCGAAAAAATAGTATTTTAGATCGAACAAATTTATACTTTCGAGCATAGATATTGTTGAGGTAATTATGGCTGTAGCGAGTGATTTTTTGATAGGTGCTAATGACGAACATGGGCTAAATCCACCAACGGCGGGTAAGAGAACACCGGTGATATCTTACATTGGTCGTAGTTTTTATGAGAATGAATTTAATAGACGTGCCAAGTTCGAATTTATATTAGCGTGTTTAAGGTGTGGATTCAATGTTTATGATGTTCACCCTGAGATACAAGATATTAGTGTATCGAGTAGAGTGGTTCGTGCGAGGCGCGCAAATGTCAGTTTGCTAGTTACTTTCGCATATAATGCTTCAGGGAATGGTACGACATTTAATTCTGCGCGTGGACTCGAAGTATATTATAGTCCATTCAATCCATTTCCAAACGAGAGTAGATTATTATCTGAGAGAGTATACAATAGCATTATTGAATTTGATAATACTGTACCAAGATTTGTTGGTAGATTATCGGTGGGAGTATTGTCAAATGTGAATTGTCCATCTACATTGATAGAAGCGGGATTTATGACGAACTT
This sequence comes from Candidatus Onthoplasma sp., assembly GCA_045658505.1. Lineage (GTDB taxonomy): Bacteria > Bacillota > Clostridia > Christensenellales > UBA1242 > Onthoplasma. Next base: position 14,026 of record JAZOUZ010000081.1, read on the forward strand.
CGAAGAGGCAAAACTAATGCTTAATCCTAATTATGTATTAGGAGTGGGAGAAGGCGCATGTAATGGAGTATGTGAATTTCTAGGTGTGCCATATGTAGCGCGAGAGTTAAATAATTATCCAACACTAAGACAAAATTCAAGCGGTAATTTCGTAACAATTTTGCAGTACTTGCTCAATGACTACGGTTATGATTTGGGAGTAGATGGTAGATTTGGTACGAAGACTTTGCGAGCGGTACAAGATTTTCAAACCAAAAACAAACTCACCGCTGATGGAATAGTGGGGAGAAACACTTGGACTGCTTTATTAAACTTAGATCCGTCTCGAGTAACACTTCGTCGTGGAGATAGATCTAGCGGAGTATCGTTCTTACAGAGATTACTATTATCCTATTTGTATCCAATCACTAATATAGATGGAGTATTTGGTCCAGAAACTGAACGTGCAGTTAGAGCGTTTCAAGCAGAGAATGGATTGTCGATCGATGGAATAGTGGGGAGAAACACTTGGACTGCTTTATTCAATAGTACAGGCAGACCTAATCCTAATTAATATTACAAAATACACTAATTTTCGCTAAAAGATAGCATATTTTAGTGTATTTTTTATTTTTTTATACCGATTATTTAGATATGAAAAAATTTATAGTGTTAATCATCGCAGTAATCTTAGTGGCAATAATAGGATTGAGTTTGCCTACAGAGAAAAGTAATTATGAGTATCTTCGTCTACATATTAGAGCAAATAGCAACATAGAGATAGATCAAAACATTAAGTATGAAATAAAAAATGAACTAGTAAAATTTTTGACACCATATCTTTGTCAGGTAGAGTCAAAAGAAGGTGCGATCAATACCATAAATAGTATGAAAGTTTTACTGCAATCGAAATGTGATGAAATATTAAAAGATAAAGGATTTAAGTACACGAGTAATATTAAAATAAATAATGAATATTTTCCGACTAGGAATTATGACAATGTTACTCTCTCAGCGGGTTATTACGATGCGGTGATTGTTGAACTCGGCGAGGCAGAAGGGGATAATTGGTGGTGCGTAATGTATCCTCCGCTATGTTTTGTGAATAAATTTGAAAACTCTATGCAAATTAATTACAAATCAAAAATTGCGGAATGGTTTTCTTCAATTTTTAATTAAAAATCTAAATATTTTTAATTTTTTTAAAAGGAGAAATAATGAAAAAAATATTTATAAGTTTGCTGGTGCTTTTGACTACTGCATGTTCACTGATCGCCGGTATAGGTGTAGTGAACATTAGAAATCAGGATTCTAATTTGGCGGTGGAAACAGTGGCGGAAATAGAATCAGTTTATTCGGCGACTGCGAATATTACTGAAGTACAAAAAAGACTTAAGAAATGGGGGTATTATACCGGATCTGTAGATGGTATTAATGGACCCAAAACCATTGCTGCGGTTAAGAAATTTCAAAGAAAATATGGGCTCGCTGCTGATGGTATAGTAGGTCCGTTGACTGCAGCAAAAATGGGACTATCTGTTAGTGGAGGATCTAGCTCATCATCAAGTTATAATAGCAATGACAGATATCTTCTTGCAAAAGTAATCTATGCCGAAGCTAGAGGAGAAAGTTATACCGGTCAAGTGGCAATCGGGGCGGTAGTATTGAACCGTGTAGAAGATAGTAGATTTCCCAATACTATTGCGGGAGTCATATATCAGCCTTGGGCGTTCACAGCGGTAAATGATGGACAGATAAATTTAGAACCTAACGCACGAGCATATCAGGCGGCTGACGACGCAATGAATGGTTGGGATCCAACATACGGTTCAGTATATTATTACAATCCTAAAACAGCGACTTCTAGTTGGATCTTTGGTACTAAAAAAGTAACTCAAATCGGTAATCATATTTTTGCAGTATAAGGAGAAAAAATGAGAAAAAATAAAATAATTAGTGAAGATTTTGAAGAAAATAGAGAAAATTCTGTTTCTAATGTCAATAATGATAAAAAAACGAAGAAAAAAAGTAATGCGCAAAAGGCAATGCCGATTATGATAGTAACAATAGTGAGTTTATTGGTGGTACTTACAGTGGTGTTAATAGCGTATTATCAAGTCTATAAATCTAGCAAACAAAATGCTAATGTTTTAGAAGGTGTATATGCATCGAGTTATTATTCGATGGTTGATAACGTAAATAATTTATCGGTAGATATATCTAAGTACGGCAATTCGACTAGCGCTCAAGCAAAGATGAATACATTACAGGATATGTCTAATGATTGTAATTACATTTTGGCAGGTCTTAGTGTGTTGCCGATTAATCAAGAAAATGTAGTATCTGCCATGAAGTTTTTTAATCAAGTAAGCGGAGTATGTGAATCTTTTAGGAAGAGTCTATCGAGAAATGAAACGTTGTCAGCTGACGAAGATTTATTGATTGATAAAGTGGGATTGGTTGTCGCAAAAATAAAGTTTAATTTAAACAAACAGAATGGTGGCATGTATGATACTGGATTTAATTTTGTAGAAGCGGGGATATTTGATAATACCGGTATGAATGAGTTGTCTGCCGGAATGGGAGATTTGACTAGTGATAGCATTGAGTATCCTGCAATGATCTTCGATGGACCTTTCTCTACTGCACTTGAGACTAAACAGGTAAAAGGACTTGGAAATAAAGAGTATTCTCAAGAAGAAGCATATGACTATCTTAGAAATGTAGTATACAAGAATAGAGATGAGGTAAATATTGAATATAAAAACGATACAGATGGGGATATTGCGACCTACAATTACAAGATAGATATTGAAGGGAAAGATTTTATGGCGCAAGTAAGTAAAGTTGGAAAACTGTTAATTACGCTATCTGGAGATGTTGAGTCTGGAGATGCTGTATTGGGCAAAAATGGCGCTATAGATATTGCTACTAATTTTGCGAACAATATTGGTTTTGAGTCAATGGAGTGCGTGTGGACTGAGATTCGTGAGAATGTTGCGTATATAAATCTCGCTCCGGTAATTGATGAAGTAATAATGTATCCAGATCTAGTAAAGATCAAAGTGGATATGACTGCTCAAGACATTGTAGGGTTAGAGGCTGTAAATTATGCTTTGAATCATATAGATAGAAATGTCGAATTTAATGCTGGTACTCAAGACGCAGAAGAAATGCTTGGATTTGATTATAAAATCATTGAGACAAATAAAGCGGTAATTAGATTGGATAACGGCGAAGAAGTGTCTTGTTATGAATTCGTGTTAGAAAGGATTGATGGAGATTATTTTTATTATATCAATGCAAATACATGTGAAATAGAAAAAATATTAAAATTGGTAAATGTTGAAGATGTTAGTAAATTAATTTAAAATTATCAAAAAATTAAATAAAAAATCAAAAAATGTGTAAAATTAGTATTTTTTACACATTTTTATTGTATTTTTCAAAAATTTATTAATTTTATATAAAATACTTTTAGTCTATTTCATTTTCTGCTGTAGTGTATTTTAGAGTATCTATAGTATCTTTGGATATCATGCTTTTTTGAAGTGTGCGCATTTTTTTACGAATATCTTCATTCCAACGCTCAGCAATAAGTCTGCATAATAATTTTTTATTCGCTCTGTATTGAACCCAAGCAGTAGACAGGTCTAAGTCGTTACCAAAGTTTTCGTTTTTCCATATACATCTAGTATCTTCGAACATGAAAATGCTATTAATAAGGCTTTTTACATAAGTTTCTTTTGGTGAAGATATTACTAATAAAATATGACTATCGTTATCTTCTGCAAATAATCTTACCTCATTGTCTTTAGAAATAATATGTGGTCCTATACTATTTATGAAATCGATAAAGACTTCTTTATCTAAATTCTTGATATTTTCTATATTGCTCATCTAGTCCTCCTTAGTGGTCATAATACTAGCATAATATGTAAGATTTGTCAACGAAAAAATCACTATATATTTAAGTAAAAAAATGTAGAAAAATAAATATTAATTGTTTGGAGTTTAATAATTAATATGATATAAT
>JAZOUZ010000082.1:0-4481 GCA_045658505.1 Candidatus Onthoplasma sp.
GGGATTGTCTTCCTAAGACCGCTTGGCCCTCCGACTTATAAAAAATTCCACTTGATACAAGTGGAATTTTTTTGTCGCTCATTTATGATAGAATTATTGTTTCACTAAACGCTTCCGCTATGTCGTTCAACAATAATCCTATCACTCTGAGCGCCTTATCATCTTTTATCATGTCATTGCGAGCGATAGCGAGGCAATCTACACTTCGCGTTATGTCATGCTGAACGTACTCAAAGAATCTATATTACTTAAAATCAGTCAAACCTGCTATATAATCTAATGATACATTGAAATATTGAGCAAGTAAAATAACCGCATCTAAGTTTGGTACTCGCTTATTTGATTCCCATAATGTAATTGCCGATCTAGTTATCTTATTATGTAAATTAGCAGATAATTGATTTTGAGATAAATTATGTTCATCTCGTAATTCCTTTAATCTTTCTCCAAATGTCATATTGTTCACCTATTAATAATAATGTAACAAATGTTGCAAAATAAGTTGACTTGAGACAAATGTCTCCATTATAATATGGTTGTGACAAATGTTACAAGCATAATATTAAAAGGAGAAAAAAATGAAAAGACTATTATATAATACACAATATATTGATGCGTATTTATTAAAGCATGAAATAACAAAAGAAGAATTTTGTGTTAGAGCAGATATTACAATGGACATATTGAATGCAATGTACGAACAAAAAAATCTATATATTGGTCATTCGATAAAAGTAGCAACAGCGCTGGATATTAGCATAGATACATTTTGGTTTAGAGAGCATTTTAGAGCAAGCCATTAAAAAAAGACCGATTTTGATCAGTCTTTTTTATCCTTTCCTAGTGAAGAAATTAACTATTTTAGCAAGACAAAGAGTAATTCCTGTACAATGCTTTATTGCTAGACGCTTTACACTTGCTTTTCCCCAAATAGTAAGCGCTGCAATAATAGCTGATACCAAGGACGCAATTAATACTTCTACGAAGTCTCCATTAGAGGCGATCGCGATCTGCGCTACAATGGTAGCACCTGCTGCACCTGATAAGATGCCGCAGATATCTCCTATTACATCATTACATACTGAACTTACTTTGTCTGCATTCTTGATAAGGGCAAGGGCTTGTTTACTACCTTTTACTTTTCTAGCCGCCATTGCGGTAAATGGTTCTAGAGAACAAGATGCTACTGCGAGTCCTACCATATCGAATAATATGCTTAGTATTACGAAAACAAAAATGACGATCACTGCAATAAGAATACTAGCATTGTTGAGTGCTACTTCACTTAGAATACTAAAAGAGAATGATAGCACGAATGCGAGTACTAATACAATGATCGGCCATAGCCATAATTTTTTTGTTTTCAGTTTAGGTTTTTCTTTGTTTTCTTTATTGATTTCTTTTTTCATAATTTATAATCATACCATAAGGTAATAAATATCTAATTACGAAGGCAACTCAATGAGTAAACCTTGCGGCATAGGTTCGGTTGGATTTCCCAATTTCGCTCTTGACCGTTACCAGTCAAGCGGTTTCCCTTTATGCGAAACTTGCACCGAATCACCACTAAGACCACACTATAATCCCCAATGAGTCTCATTACGAACAGCCTAGAAGTTTTCCTTAACAACATCGTACGAGTTTATCTTGATTTTGCGGACATAATTTCAAGAGCAACCTTAATAAATGCGTGTACTTTGCGATTTAATATGGTTGACGCTCTATCCCGAACTATCCACTCAAAGCAGGCTACACTGCACACAACTTTCGTCACATACAGGTTTCTTTCCTAAGCGGTAAATCCTGAATAATTTGATATCGGTATATTCATTTTTTACCCTCTTAGGTCTCCGCGATAATTGGGCTTCCGTCTGTATGCCATTACAGACCACCCAAGAATCTTAACTCCCAGCACCAGCCCCAGTTTGGGCAACCAAAGCCAGCACCAGAAACTTCATAGTTGTGCCATCGATGCTTATTTCAGCACCCTCGCTCGTCCTAGTTGACTAGGATACTGCACCTTCGTGATACTATTATATTAGCACAAATAATAGAAAATGTCAATAGTTCTTAATATTTTATAAAATTAGTACTAATAGACTGAGTACGATTAGATATATGCCGAAATAATAAAGTTTGTTATTCTTGACAGTCTTTAGCATGATCTTGATAGACAGTATGCCAAAAATGAATGACGTGATCATCACTATGAAGATGCCTAACCAATTCACGCTAATTTGCATAGTAGTTATCTTGATTGTTTCATATACAGCGCTAGCGATAATAATAGGAATACTCATTAGGAATGAAAAGTCAAGTGCTTCTTTCTTGTCTACACCGACCATTAGTCCACATACTAAGGTAGATCCGCTACGAGAGATGCCAGGAATAAGGGCTAGTCCTTGACTAAGTCCCATATATAGGGCGGAAGATTTTGTGACTCGTTTAGTCCCATCTTTTCTTAGATCGGCTAGCACTAAGAATACTGCAGAAATCAAGAATCCCCATACAAGAGTCTTAGTCGAGAAACTATCTTCGAAGAAACTATTAAATATTAAAAATATGATAACAGTAGGAATGGTGGCGATAATTAGATGGAGATTTGTTTTGTTGAATGGTCTACGAACGAGATCAAATAGTTGCTTTCGATAACAAAATATTACAGCAAATAATGTACCGATGTGAGCAATAATGCTTAGCAACATTAGGTTGTCCATGTCAAAAAGACTACCGAACAATACGATATGTCCGCTACTAGATATAGGTAAAAACTCGGTAATTCCTTGGATTATTCCGATTATTATGAAGTTAATTATATTTTTCACTTGAAATTTTCTCCAAAATATTATATTATATGTCTATTAAATTTATACATTATATTATTAGCATATAAAAGGAAATTAACATGAAACTTGGAGTAGTAGGTTTACCTAACGTAGGTAAGAGTACATTATTTAATGCAATCACTAAGGCTGGAGCGGAGAGTGCGAATTATCCATTCTGTACTATTGAGCCAAATGTAGGTGTAGTAGATGTGGCGGATAATAGATTGAATGAATTGGCAGAACTGTATCACACTAATAAAATTATTCCTGCACAGATTGAGTTCGTAGATATCGCAGGATTAGTGAAAGGTGCTAGCGAAGGTGCAGGACTTGGTAATAAATTTCTTAGCCATATCAAAGAAGTAGATGCGATAGTCCACGTGGTGCGTTGTTTTAAGAATGATAATATTATTCATGTAGAAGGCAGTGTTGATCCTATTAGAGATATTGAGACTATTAATCTTGAGCTAATATTGGCGGATATAGACACAGTCAATAGACGAATAGATAAGGTGAAGAAATTGGTGCATGGTGGATCGGCTGATCTTCAGACTCAGAAAGAGTATGAATTACTTACTAAGATTTTAGAGTTATTGAAGGATCAAAAACCTGCTAGATTAATATCTACAGATGCAGAAGAGAAGAAAATAGTAGATAGTTTCTTCCTTATCACTACTAAGCCAATCATATATGTAGCGAATACTTCGGATACTATCGATGATTATCAAAGAGATAATATTGAGAAAATTAGAGATTTGGCGAAGATAGAAAATGCTGAAGTGATATCTCTATGCGCTAAGACAGAAGAAGAATTAGTCAATATGTCGCCAGAAGATAGAGATATGTTCAAGATGGAATTAGGTATAGACTTGTCAGGATTGGACAAATTAGTTGTAGCGAGTTACCATTTGTTAGGACTAATTAGTTTTATCACAGCAGGAGAGAAAGAAGTTCGCGCGTGGACTATTAGAGAAGGGACAATGGCTCCTCAAGCAGCAGGTAAAATCCATACCGACTTTGAGCGTGGATTTATTCGAGCCGATGTAGTGAAATACGATGATCTAATTACACTTAGAGATTATAATCTTTGTAGAGAAAAGGGTAAAATCATAAGTGCTGGAAAAGATTATGTAGTAAAAGATGGCGATATTATAATCTTTAAGTTTAATGTATAGGAGAGCTAGATGAAGAAACAAAAAGATAAAAAAATGAAGAAAGCAAAGTGGAAAATAGGCGATAAAGTACGCGATATAGCGGTAGAGTCTAAAGAAAATAAACTAGCATATTTAGTGGGCATAATACTGGCTGATTTAATATTGGTTGTTGCAAGTATATACTTTATGATTGTAATGAAAGAATGGTATTACATACTTCTTGCAATATGTATAATTGTGGGTTGTGCAGTTTATTCATATTTCGCATATAGGCGTTCAAGTTTGGGTAGAAAATATACCTTGTATGATAATTGTGTACTGATCACTAGTCTATGGCGAAATAGATGTATCAGATACGAATATATTGATCTTGTAGAACGAAAAGATAATGATCTAGTGATCTATGAGCATAAAATTGGTTTCACAAAGACTCAAGTAAGTCATATAATAGAAGATTTAGATGCGCTGAAAGATGAAATGGTAGATTTAGTGAATTGACATA
>JAZOUZ010000083.1:0-11507 GCA_045658505.1 Candidatus Onthoplasma sp.
TGGTATAGCATTGTTTGTCAAGATGATAGATACAGATAAAGGTAATAGATATCTTTCAGAGTTGGATAAAATTAATTGGATTTATTAAATAGCATTAGGTTAATTCCTAATGCTTTTTTTATCCCATATACCAAAGCCCCATATATAATTTGCCATATTATATGCTTTATCAACTGCTTCTTTTGTAAAAACTTTTAGATACTTAGGTCTGTCGTATTGGTCAATTATTCCAGAGTATTTAAGCTCTTTATATACTTGTACTCTATTTTCAACATCAAAAGTCCACAAATTTTTATTATGAATACAGTTTATCAATATATAAAAATCTTCTAAGTTTTGTTGCGCTTCATAAAAATTTAATCCAGCTTCAACTAAAACTGCTAACTCTTGTTTTTCTTCTTCTGACAATCCTCTTAGTTCTTTTAAATCATAAACTACTCTTCTTGGTTTAAGTAGGTTACCAACTGCATAACCTTCTTTATGGTCAACATATTTAGATTTGTTAATCTTTTGTTCTTCATCATTATTTACATTATTAATCAATCTAAACAAAACTTTATCGTGTGGGAAATAATTAATGGTTAGTTTGTTTGGCAATATTTCAGCACATGCATTTACAATACTTCTTATTTGACTTTTCATTTCTATTATTAACTTAGAAAAAGATTCATAATTTTTCATCTTATAAGTTTCATCAATGTGTGCTGAATTTTTATCTCTTTCATAATAAATTTGTTTTATGATTGGATGTTCTTCTTTCCATTCTGTCTTTAATTTTTTATCTCTTATAATATTTTTTTGTGTTAAAAACTCATCAACTACAACACAGCAGTTGATATAAAAATGGTCTTTGATTCTTTCTACATAATCTCTTCTTATAGCTAAAGGAATATCCTTTATATTTTCTTCAATAAACATTATACTATCAATATCTTTTTTTGCAGATATTAAATATTTTGAAACTTCCCAACTTGTCATTTGTTTTTCTCCTTATTAATATTATACAAGTTTTTGAGCAAAATTTATATAATTTTATTAAATTTCTTCCTGACAACACTTGATGTTCGGTTTTAGGCGAGTTGAGATGATTTTAGGTGGAAAATTTGGGTGTTTTGGTGAGCTAAAATGTGACTTTTGTTGTCAACTGTTGTCAGATTTTTGAAAATTGACAACAATTGAGAGGTTTTAAAGTAACAAAAAACACAGGAAATATAATGGGTTCCTGTGTGTTGAGTTCAAATCTTGTTTTGGTAAAATTCAATACTTGGTAAGACTTGGTTGATACTCTTAAACAGACTAAAAAAAGCGCCACCTAACCAAGATAACTCTTGATGTCAAAATACGTGCCCTATGCTAAATAAACCCTTATAAATACTAACAACGTCGCTAGTATTTCTTTTTATTAGATACATTACAAGTCCAAAACTTATCACCTATTGACACCTATGATACCCTAAATTGACATCAAATGTTTTTGAGAATTAAAATTTGAGTAATTTTTATAAAAAGAAAAACCCTTGAAAGTGCCTATTTATAAGGGTTTTTTTCAAAGGTTTATGATTGGAGCTGATGACGGGACTTGAACCCGTGACCTCTGCCTTACCAAGGCAGTGCGCTACCGGCTGTGCCACATCAGCAGAGAGAGCCGAAACTCTCTAATGGTTATATATTAACATTATGTGCTAAATTTGTCAATAATTATTATTTATTATCTTTTAGCATACAGCAATTCTTATATTTTTTACCACTACCACATGGACATAGATCATTACGACCAATATGAGAATTATTTCTAGCACTAGTTTTCTCTACCTTGTTCACATTGCCCATAGCTACAGGACCTTTTGGCATAGTAGGTACTACATTAATCTTGATCTTAGCGCGGAATAGTGATGATGCTGTATACTCACGAATATCACTAATCATCTTATCGAACATATCAAAACCATCGTTCTTATATGCAACGATAGGATCTTTTTGACCATATGCCAACACACCAATTTCATTTCTTAATGTATTCATAGCATCGATATGGTCTGTCCAGAACTTATCTACCACACGAAGCAGATTGCTACGCTCTACGATAGAGAAGTCAAATCCTACTTTCTTTACTTCGTCTACTTTCTTCTCATAGATCTCACTAACTTTGTCGTAGATTACTTGACACGCTGTCGACCTATCCATATCTTCTACTAATTCTGGAGTAACTAGATTAGTTTCTTTTTCTAAAAGTTTGTCTTCTATCGCAGTATTTAGAGATTCGAGATTCCATTCATAGCTAGGCTTAGACTCGTCTAAATACATTGTACATAATTCAAATACATAATCTTTTAACATATTAAGTATTTGAGAGTGAATATCCACACCTTCTAATACCTTATCACGCTCTGCATAGATAATCTGACGTTGTTTATTCAATACATCATCGTATTGCAAGACATTCTTTCTAATACCGAAGTTCATGGCTTCGACTTTCTTCTGGGCGGTCTCAAAGAACTTAGTAAGGATTCTTGATTGCAAAGGCATATCTTCATTACCCCTAAAAGCTAACGAGAACCAATTCTTCATTCTGTCTTCGCCGAACCTTTGAGGTAGATCGTCCTCAAGTGAGATGAAGAAGATACTTGAACCAATATCTCCCTGACGACCAGCACGACCACGAAGCTGATTATCTATACGACGAGATTCATGACGTTCAGTACCTAAAATATGAAGTCCGCCTAATTCGATTACCTTCTTCTTTTCTTCATCGGTTACGGCTTTAAATTCCTTTAAGTACTTATCAAATTTATCTTTTACTGCTTGTTCCTCTTCAGTTAGAGTAACATTGTAACTAGTAATTTTCTCAATAATTTGAGACTCTACATTCTCGTTAATAAGTTTTTGCTTAGCCAAAAACTCTGGATTACCACCCAATAGAATATCTGTACCACGTCCTGCCATGTTGGTAGCAATAGTAACACTTCCTACACGACCAGACTGTGCTACAATCTGACTTTCTAGTTCATGATTCTTCGCATTTAATAGATTATGTGGAATACCTAATTTCTTTATGTCTTTACTAATTCTTTCAGACTTCTCTACAGATGCTGTACCCACCAATATTGGTTGACCTTTCTCATATTTTTCTTTGATTTCTTCTACGATTGCCTTATATTTAGCCTCTTCCGTAAAGAATATGAGATCTTGCTCATCAATTCTTTGTACAGGACGATTTGTAGGGATAGTCACTACGTCTAAATTGTATATTTTATTAAATTCAGACTCTTCAGTCTTAGCAGTACCCGTCATACCGCTTAGTTTATCATATAATTTGAAATAATTCTGCAATGTAATAGTCGCTAAAGTCTTATTTTCATCTTTGATCTTCACATGTTCTTTCGCTTCGATAGCTTGGTGCAATCCATCAGAATATCTTCTTCCCGACATCACACGACCTGTGAACTCATCTACGATCAAGATTTCATCTTCTTTCACGATATAGTTAATATCTCTTTTCATAATGAAGTTGGCACGCATTGCATTATTAATATGATGGTTAATCTCAAGGTTAGCAATGTCTGACAAGTTCTCTAATTTGAAATATCTCTCTGCCTTCTCTACACCACTCTCAGTTAAGCGAATTTGCTTATGCTTGATATCAATATCAACGTCATCATCTTTGAGCCCCTTCACGAAATTATCTGCCACCGCATACAATTCGCTAGTCTTACCACCTACTCCTGAAATGATGAGCGGTGTACGCGCTTCATCGATAAGGATAGAGTCCACCTCGTCTACGATACAGAAATTGTGTCCGCGTTGAACTTTGTATTTCTTATCTACCTGCATATTATCACGAAGATAGTCGAATCCAAACTCATTATTAGTACCATAAGTAATATCGCATTCATAGGCTGCTTTCTTTTCTTCTGGAGATTGACCAGATAGAGTTACACCGATAGTAAGTCCTAAGAACTTATAAAGTTTACCCATCATCTCCGCCTGAGAGGTTGCCAAATACTCATTGACTGTAATAACGTGCACATTCTTACCTGTCAAAGCATTCAAGTATACCGCAGTAGTAGCGGTCAAAGTCTTACCTTCACCAGTACGCATCTCTGCGATACGACCTTGATGTAATACCACACCACCAATCAACTGTACGTGGAAGTGTCTCATGCCCAATACTCTAGTAGCAGCCTCACGCACTACAGCAAAAGCATCAGTCAAAATGTCCGCCATTGTCTCGCCGGCATTTAGCCTTCCTTTTAGAATCTGTGTCTGAGCTCTAAGTTCATCATCAGACATATTAGAATAGACGTCGCTTTTGTTTTCGATCTCTTTTACAATTTTTTCAATTTTCATCAAGCTTCTCTTATTATCAGAAGCAAACAAATAAGAAAATAATCCCATAACTCGTTCCTTTTAGCATTATCGTTAGATAAATTATGCCTTCATTGTAGCAAATTAAAAGTATTTTGTAAAGAAAAAAAGTACTCGAAATGAGTACTTTTTATACTATTATTCGTTGTTCTCGCCAGAATTGTTATTCTCGCCGTTATCACCATTTTCTTCTCTGATTCTTCTTAGAGTTTCTTGAGTAGCAACTATGTCGGCTTCAATATTAGTGATTTGATCTTCTAGGATCTTATTAGTATGTTCAAGGATAGGGAATCTATCTTTGTTAGCATTGATCACTTCTTCACAGTGGCTAACACTTAGACGTAGACCATTCAATAATTCCAATTCATTAGAAAGTTTCTCAGCTTTATCTTTGTCGATATCTACATAGTTGTTCACGCCATATAGAGCTACTTTTTTCTTAGCCACCATAGCGTCCTTTCTTCTTAACTTAGTCTGGTATCTCTCATAGTCAGACATTACTTTCTTTAGTGGACGATATTCTTTCATATTGATCTTATAGTCTTTCTTCACATTCTTTAGACGCTCTTCTAATATAGCTAGTCTAGCGACACACTCTTCTTCAGTAGCATTAATAGTTACTACTTCTACTTTATTATTAGTAGCATCTGCGAGTTTCTTGTTTAGATCTGCAAGCTCTGCCTTAAGTCTAGCGATCTCTTCAGCATGATCTTCTGCGCTTTCTTTCTCAGTCTCTTCTTTTACTTCTTCGACAGACTCAGTTTCGTCAACATCATCAATATCTTCAGAGTACTCTTCTACATCTTCTTCTTCGCTCTCTTCAGCGATCTCAGCATCAGCCACAGTATCTTCTATGATTTCATCTTTCACTTCTTCGATAGGTTCAGCATGTTCTTCTTCAATAGCCTCATCTGAAGCATCTTTCTCTTCTTTATTCTCTGCACCATTCAAATAATCATCGATACTGTATTGAGCCAACTCGTCACTCATCTTAGGACTTTCTTCTTCAGCGATATTCTCTTTCTCTTCGTCTATTATTTCATTAGAGATCTCGCTTAGAAGATCATCAAGATCGTCATCAGATTCAGATTCTTCTTTGAGAGCATCTTCAATGTTTTGAATATCTTCTTCGCTAGTCTCAGTCTCTTCGATATTGAAATCATTATTAAGTTCTTCTTCTGCCAAGATTTTCTCTTCTTCAACCTTAGTAGTATCGATAGCGTTATCTAATACTTGCTCTTTAGCACTCTCAAGTTGTTTGTATTGAGAATAATCTAATACTTCCTTAGGTGCCACAGTATCTCTACGCTCGTTATCAAAAGCACCAATAATCATATGGGCAATGAACGCTACCAAGCCTCCAGCCACTACTACAATAGCAATTATTGCTATAATACTAACAAATGCCATCAATGCATCCATAATCAAATCTCCTTTAAAAAGTTTTCTTTATTATACAGCAATACAAAACTTTTTTCAATACCTTTTTTAAAAAAACTTTGAAATTTTGTGAAAATTTTATAAAATTTGCTATAATTTATATAAATTTCTCACATTTACACACTAAAAATAACAAATATTAAAAATTTCTTAACCCTTTAGGGTAGAAATTTTTAAACTTGCCTTGACTAATTTTGTACCCTCCTAAAGGGCTATCGTTCACCAAAATAGCACCATAACCTTCTTCTAATTCAACATTTAGTGTCTCTCCATGAAGATACTTAGTTACTTGCTCATCTCTATAATCTAGAGACAATGTAGAATTTAATTCTCTACCAAATGCTGTAAATAAATAATGATGTGGTTCAAATCGATTATTGTTTAGAGTCCCAAGTCTGACACCTATAGAAACATAATTCACTCTAGATTTTATCATACTTGTATCAATTACATTATATGCATAACCATCATATTCTACCACTTCATTTAATGATACTCCAAAATCTTCTACATATTTTTTAGAGATACTAGACTTTTGAAGCTTCATATTTTTCTTTGGCAAATTGTCATTGTACTGCTTTTTCTTCAAAACCGCGACGAATTGACCTTCTCCGCGAACTTTATGAGGATAAAGCCGAACTACCTCCGACATATCTATTCCTCTACTAAATTCAGCATCAATATCGATCAATTCATACTCGTGATCAGACAAAAAATCTCTCACCACTCCTTCGTTTTCCTCTATGGAATAAGTGCAAGTCGAATATATGAGATAACCACCTTGCTTCAATGCAATATCTGCCGACTCTAATATATCCATCTGCCTAGTAGCACACATTGTGTTTAGATTAGGATTCCATGCTGCGATCATGTCACTGCCTTTTCTAAACATTCCTTCTCCACTGCATGGCGCATCTACCACACAGACATCAAACGTATTAGCATACGCATTACATACATTCTCTGGAGTATCATTAGTAATGATAACATTCTTAAGTCCCATTCTTTCAATATTTGAATACAAAATAGCGCTTCTAGACTTAACTATTTCATTGCTTACTAATATCCCATTAGGAATGCGATTCGCGATCTGTATCGACTTACCACCCGGTGCCGAACACAAATCCAACACCTTCTCATCTCCGCGAAAACTATGAGCATTAATAGTAAACATAGCGCTTGGCTCTTGAATATAAAACGCTCCAGCATGGTGAAGTGGGTGTCGTCCCAACTTGATATCATCTATATAAAAACCAGCCTTCTCATAACCAATCGGACTTATTGAAAAATCTACTATATCTTTAAACTTTTCTATTGATATTTTATTCTCATTCACATATATAGATTTTACACTTGGATCATTAAGACTTGAGATAAAAGCATCGTACTCATCGCCTAAAATATCTCTCATACGATCTAAAAATACTTGATTTAATTCTTGCATGGGTAAATTATAACAAATAATTAGAAAAAATACTACATTTTCTTGATTTTTTTTTGAAATTTATCTAAACTATAAGTAATAAAGGGGTATTATATGCGTTCAATAGATGTAATAAGACAAAAACGCAGATTCAAAATGTTTAACGAAAAGTCCAAAGAAAAAGTTTTGGAACTAAATTCTTTTTTTGGCAAATATATCATGCACTTTGAAGATAAGATTAAGAAAAAATTTACTTATTATGACACACCTAATCACGATCTTCAAAAATCAAATATCGTTCTATACAAAACTCAGATCGGCAACTTCACCGAACTTAATATGGCTACGGAGAAATTAAATAGATCTTATACCTATGCGATCAGGACTAATTATAAACACTTTACCAAGCAGATCAAACCACATGATAGTTTACTTAAGCATAAAGATTTCTTGATGGATAGTTTTACCAATATGTTCTTATCTTCCATCAATTTTGATCCAGAGTTCTTGATGAGAAAGTTACAGGTAGCGTACGAGATCGAGACCACAAGTATGGAATATCGAAGTATCAACGCCACAGGTCTTAAGATTACATATTCATTCGACAAGGATAGATATACCAATCACGTGAATAATACTCGCGCTGACAAACATATCCTAACAATCTACCAACACAGTAATCCTAATACAGACGCAGACTTTGAAGATCTTATTAGCAAACTAACCCGTTACTGCAAAGAACTCACACCTGTCAACGACACTAAGATAGTAATCGCACGTAACATGACCTCTACAAAGACCGAACCCAAAAAAGTCGATAAAAAACAATTAGAAAAAATGAAAGAAAAAATCAAAAAGAAATAAAAAGTACTAAAAAAACCTACAAAATCGTAGGTTTTTATTTTTATTCAGCATCTTCCTCATCATCAGTTTCGATCTCAGGAGCATCGTCTTCTAGATACACCCCAAACATCTCTTCCTCGGCCTCTGTACCAAATGCCACTTTTAATCTAAATAGATATTCATTTGACCCAACAGTCTTATAAAAATACATAAAGGTTTCATCATCAGCCACATCAAAGTAACTAGTAGACATATCTTCTACAGTAGCTATAGTTACTATACTAGCATCGGTAGTATTATAAGATATAGTCTTCACATTCTTATCGTCATCGTAATAAACTACACTACCATTATTGAATCCAATGACGTTTACCTTCTCAGTGTCTTCGTCTACATAAGACTCTCCTTCGCTATTTAAGATTTTGATACGATTATTCTTGATAGCGATGATTTTATCACCATAAGGTATTACCATTAGTTTGTCATAATGCCCTACATACTCATGAAGTTCTTCCCAAGACTCATTAGCATTAAGTCTTCTGCGCATTAATTCATCATTCTCATCGGTAATGTATACATAACTATCACTCACTAACTTCAATGCACCAAAATCTGCACTCTCGAGAGTATCGATATGTTGAGTAGCATTAGTGAATACATTGTATTTATTAATGACTACACCAATATCACCTGACTTAGCATATACAATATTCTCACCATCTTCTGATAGGATCACACCCTTAATGCCAGTCTCCAATTCTGTAGCACTCTTGTTACTGCATTTGATACGAATC
Source organism: Candidatus Onthoplasma sp. (assembly GCA_045658505.1). Taxonomy (GTDB): domain Bacteria; phylum Bacillota; class Clostridia; order Christensenellales; family UBA1242; genus Onthoplasma. Next base: position 8,866 of record JAZOUZ010000083.1, read on the forward strand.
AAAGTATTACTCTTAGTAGAATTTTCTCTAGAACCATTCTCATAGGCCATTATATATACATCGCCATCTTTTTCATAATACTTAGACTCAAAATTCTTGTACGAAATCTTAGATTGATAAATCTCTTCTGCTTTAGATGTCTTATCTAATTTGATGCGGTAAAATTCCACATACTCTTTAGCCCACGTCTTATTATCTCCGCTGGCACCTTGACCACTCTTATTCTCTTGACAAGGACTAGTGAAATATAAATAATTACCAGATATGAATAGATTAGTAGCTTGGAATCCGCACAACTTACTGCTCATACTGATATAATAATCATCATCAACAAGACCATTCTCATCAGTTACCACATTACCGTTGTCATCTAATTTCATAAGCATTAGCGAACCATGAGTTACGCCTTTACCCTGCTTATGATCTTCATCGTCCACACTCATATAACCATTGACGAAATACACATAATTGCCTTTTCTTACCGCCATACCGCCATTGCCATATACTTGATCGCTCTTCTTAGGATAGGTGAAAGCCTTCTCTTCCGGAGTCCTATTATCGCACGCTGATATAAAGACACTAAATAGACATAACATAAAACAAATTAATAATTTAGTAAATTTCTTCATTTCTACCTCTATACTGCCAATTCATTATTGCCAAATTAACATGATAATAATACCATACGTTCAAAATATTGTCAATAAATCTAAACAACTCTCAACGAATATTTTGTATTCTTTCTCTTTCGCTAAAATAATATGAAAAAAGCACTAATATCTCTATAATTCTAGTCATATATTAATAATTTCACTACTATAATATAGGTATGAAAACAAAAACCATCATAATCTCCACTCCAGAGGGCAATTCTAATTCACGCGGAATAGTCTCCATGTACATCGAAGACGACTTATTGAAATGTCGAATGCGCACATACAGTATGCCAAAACTCTCTAGAGATATAAAGTTCGCCATATACCACCACGAAGAAGTATTTAGTGCCAATCTCATCGAACGCAATGGCGTATACGAGACTAGTCTAGTCGGCCAATTCAATATTGATCATGATTTTTATTGCGCCATCATTGATACAGCCAATAATAATACCCCTGTCCTTGCAGGTGGCACATATTCCGGATTTTTCTTCAATGACACATCTGTATTTGATAAGGACAATATCGAAGAAAATATACCTTTAGACCCGATAGACACTTGCGACGACTCTTGCGATAAATGTGCTAATTGCAAATATAAAGAATATTTCTACGCATCTAATGAGACGATTGATATACAAAATATAGAAAACATAGAATCTTCCGCACCCGCCGAAGAAAAGGAAGAACCAAAAGAAAATACCCACAATATATTATCAAGCATTATTCCCCAATTCGACTATATTTTCGAACATTATGATGCGAATGATGAGTTAAACAATCTGATCCCCAATTCCAAATTCGTACAAGTAAAAGATGGCACAGATAATTATTCTATCGGCGCACTGTATGATGAGAACGAATTGAAGATCATATGTTATGCCGTCAGATCCAAATATAATGCCCCCGCTCCAATGGAAATAGGAGAACATTATCAATGGATACCATTAGACCGAGACGATCCATTGAGCGATGGTTATTATATAGTATTCCAAGACGCTGTCGATCTCAAAATCATAGAACTATAAATACTCCGGTTTTTATATTTTTTATAAATATAAAAACATATACGAAATACTTTCTCTTATCATTCTAAGTACAATAAAAATTTTCTATGCCATTGCGAGCGAACGCGTGGCAATCTACATTCCATACCTAGTCCTTACGTGTAGAAATGTATGTACTACTTCCTGTGCGCATATTTTTATACGTACTATAATGGCGGTGGCTATGGTCGCTATGCTTGCTTTCGGTGGTACTTATGCGTACTTTACTGCTAGTGTTGCATCAACAACTGATGGTACAGTAGTTACTGGTACATTGGCAATGAACGGAACACTTACTTTAACAAATTCAACTAGAATCGTACCTAACCAATCAGTAGAAGCTGGCAATATGGCTGGTATCACAGTTACTGGTACTACTATTTCTGCATATAGAATTAAGTTAGACATTGAGTCTATCAAGAAAGGCGAAGATGACTTTACTGATAGTTCTAACTATATAACTATTGCAGTCTTAACAGCTGCTGGTGCTGCAGATACTAATTGGACAGCTCCAACACAAGCTGATGGTTACCTATACTACAATAAAGTTCAAGCAGGTAATACTGTTGCAACAATGGACACAATTGCTGCAAAAATCGCAGTATCAATGAACGCTTTGGCTGGTAATGATTATCAAGGTTTAACAGTTACTTATAGTGTATCTATCGAAGCTACACAGGCTGAGTACAATGGTTCTACTGGAGCATTAGAAGATGGTGCTTCAATCACTGCTGATGTTGCTAAAGCTCTTGCTTGGAACTAATCTTAATTGATTAAATTAGCATTTTTGAAAAAGACCTATATTAGTAGGTCTTTTTTTGTCTAAATATATTTATCTAAAATAAATAAAAAATAATTTTTTTATTAAAAAAACTAATTAAATTAAATAAAATATTAATTTAAAATTATTAAATTAAAAAATTTTTCAGAAAAATTTAGT
>JAZOUZ010000084.1:0-5660 GCA_045658505.1 Candidatus Onthoplasma sp.
AGGATTGCACATTGTATTTAAGGTCTTATATATATCTTGGATTAATGCAAATTTTTTCTTAAATATTTTATATCGTTTGTTGTCTACTAGTCCAATTTGTCTGCCTAATTCAGTAAGACGAATATCACAGTTGTCTTGACGAAGAGTGAGTCTGTATTCTGCACGACTAGTCATCATGCGATAAGGTTCTATTATATCTTTGGTAACTAAATCATCAATTAGCACACCAATATAAGCTTGATCTCTACCGAGCACAAAAGGAGATAATCCATCAATATATCTTTCTGCATTGATACCAGCCATTAACCCTTGAGCACCTGCTTCTTCGTAACCAGATGTTCCATTGATTTGTCCAGCGAAGAATAGACCACTAATACGTTTGCTCTCAAGGTTGTTTTTTAGTTCGGTAGCATTGATGCAATCGTATTCAATAGCATATGCGAAACGCATAATCTTAACATTCTCGAATCCTGGTATTAGACGATACATTTTTCTTTGGACATCGCTAGGCATACTACTAGATAGTCCTTGTACATAAATTTCATCTGTGAGAGCGCTCTCTGGCTCTAAGAAGAATTGATGACGTTCTTTTTCGCTAAAACGCATTATTTTATCTTCAATACTAGGACAATATCTTGGCCCTATACCCTTAATCTTGCCTGAATATAAAGGTGCACGTTCGATGTTGGCGCGGATACAGTCGTGCATAGCAGTAGAAGTGTATCCTAAGTAACATTCTTTAGTGTTTTTAATCTTAGATTTCAAATGAGAAAAACTAACATTTAGTTTATCTCCTGGCTGTATTTCAAATTTTGAATAGTCAATAGATTTGCCATCTACACGAGCCGGAGTTCCGGTTTTGAATCTACGAACTTCTATACCTAAATCCATTAGAGATTTTGTCAACATTGTACTTGGTTCGAATCCATTAGGTCCAGTATTTTTAGTAAAATCACCAATAATGATTTTGCTATTGAGATATACTCCTGTAGCAACGACCACAGCAGAGCAGGTAAATATTTCTCCCATGCTGGTTTTGACACCTATTACTTTATTGTTTTCTACCAAGATATCGCTTACTTCACATTGTAGTACATCTAGATTAGGCTGACGCTCAATGGTGTGTTTCATTTCGTTATGATATACTACTTTATCTACTTGAGCGCGTAGAGATTGTACAGCGGGACCCTTACCAGAATTGAGCATTCTGAGTTGTAACATAGATTTATCTGCATTGACTCCCATTTCTCCACCATGTGCATCTATTTCGCTAGCAAGTTGTCCTTTAGCTGTACCGCCGATGCTTGGATTGCAGGCTAAGAAAGCAATACTATCTAAATTAAGAGTAGTGAGTAGTGTTTTCTTGCCAAGGCGTGAAAGAGCTAGACATGCTTCACTACCCGCATGTCCACTTCCCACTACTATAGCATCATAATGTCCTATTATATTTTCCATATTTTAAATTACCTCTATTTCAATACCTATCACACCGTGTTTTGACTGCTCTTCTATTGGATAGTATGCTTCCATATCTTTAGGATCTGCTATTTCACTTGGTAAGTATCCTAAAGCAGTTTTATCAAACTTAGAATAAAGTTCTTCGAAAGAATCAAAACGATGAAGATTAATTATTTTTGTCTTTAAAATTTCCGATGTAGATCTGTTTTCAAAAATCAATATATCGTTTACTTTATACGTGCTTCTTTTCTCGTCGAACAAGCGCATTTCAATAGTTTTATTTCCGGATTTAATTGCTAAGAAGGGCCCGTTATTTAAATGCAATTCATGTATCATATGTTCCTCTACTTTCCTAAGCAAAATTTACTAAATATCTTATCAATAATTGCTTCATCACTAACTATTCCACTCACTTCGCCTAAGGTACTCCATGCAGATTTAATTTCGCTCGAGATTATATCAAACGTGGTCGAATCAAATATCTCTATCGCTCGACTGATACTATCGCTAGCTAATCTTATGCAATCAATATGTCTGGTATTAGTTAGATATATTTTATCGGATTTAATATCGCCGGTAATAGTTTTGTCGAAAATCAACTGCTTCAACTTGTCAATATTTTGATTATTTAAGGCACTGACGTAAATATACTTGTCGTCCGATATGTCGCTAACTAGATCGGATTTATTAAAGACTTCTATACTAGGCAAATCAACCGATAATTCACACTTATCTGTAGGAGTGCTCACCTTCAAAACTATATCTGCATTTTCTAGCGCCTGATAGGCACGATCTATACCAATTTTTTCTACTACGTCGTCGCTCTCATGTATACCTGCGGTGTCGTATAGTCTAAAGATGATATTGTTATAAGTATATTCTGCCTCTATGACATCTCTAGTAGTCCCAGCGATATTGGTAACGATGGCTTTATTTGATTTTGTTAAGGCGTTTAGCAGACTAGATTTTCCAACGTTAGGCGCTCCAACAATGGCTACTTTCACACCATTATGTATAAGTAATCCGTTCTTGCTATCAGAGATAAGGTGGTCTAGATTTGACCTTAATTTAGATAATCTATCCTTGACATTTTCAGATTCTTCTAGAGTATAATCGTATTCAGGATAATCGAGTTTTGCTTCTATTTCTGCTAATATATCAGTTATTTCGTTTTGGTATGTGGTGATTAGATTCTTGAGTTCTCCATTCATTAGATCGCTACTAGTTTTGGCTTGGAGATCACTTTCTGCAGTGATTAGATCAATGATTCCTTCTGCTTGATCTAGTGAGATTTTACCATTTATGAAGGCTCGCTTACTAAATTCACCGTGATCAGCCAATCTGGCGCCAAACTTTAGAACTTCTTCAATAATTGATTGTGCTAAATAGTATCCTCCATGAGAGTGGATTTCTACCACGTCTTCGCCTGTGAAACTAAATGGTGCACGAAAATACACAACAAGGGATTGATCAATATAATCCTTGATATAAATTTTCTTTAGATACATTTTTCTTGGCTCTAAATCAATATCTTCACGTATAATCTTGTGAAGAATGTCTAAACTGTTCTCTCCACTGATTCTAATTATTGCCACACCGCTATTTCCTGCAGGGGTTGCTAATGCTACTATTGTTTCCATACTTATTATTATAACATATAATAATAATTTACGCTAGATATTTTTTGAAAATAATTGATCAATTTAGATATATTTATTTGAATACAAAAATTAAATAAAAAAATCCACTAAAATGTGGATTATAATAATTCAATAGTGTCGTTTTCTGATAGTTCCATAGCGTCTGTTTCAGTAAGAAAACCAAAAACAGATGTACCGTCTTCTTTTTCAAGTCTTTTGCCTATACGATAGGATTTATTTGTGCTGGCTATATAAATATAAAGTTTACCATCTTGAGGATATACTACATATCCTTCGAAAACTTCCACGCATTCGTTAGGAAGTTTGATATCTTTACCGTCGTTATTGTAAAATCTCTTGTAGTCATCATATGAAATCATTAATCCAAAAGAATAAAAATCATGAGTAATTTTTGGATTAGGGCGTCTAGGAGCGCTCTCTAAATATATAGGTGTGGTCATGCGGTCTCCATCTTTATAATACAAGAAACCATAATCATTCTCTTCGTCAAAACCTATATCAAAATATTTATTTGACGATATTGCTGTAGCTGGTTTTGTTGGAGGCAATGGATAGGCATAACGTTTGCTCATAATAACTCCTTTATGTTAAGAAAATTATAACACATATAGAAGATATTGTCAACACATTATTCTACAGTTACAGATTTGGCGAGCGCCCTAGGCTTATCTGGATTTAATCCTTTGTTAATGCTGGTGTGATAGGCTATTAGTTGCATTAATATAATGGCATTAATTGGCATTAATAAATCGTTGGTTCCATTGAGTTTGATATTTAAATATGCATTTGATAGAGCAATTTCATAGTTGGATATGGTGATCACATTTGCACCGCGAGCTATTACTTCTAATGTGTTTGAAATTGATTTTTCTAACAACTCTTTTTCTGTCAAAAATACGAATACAAAAGTACCATTTTCAATCAAAGAAATAGTACCATGTTTTAATTCGCCAGAAGGATATGCTTCCGAATGAATATAAGATATTTCTTTCAATTTTAAGCTAGACTCCATGGCTGTAATATAGTCAAAATCACGACCGATCATATATATATCTTGTTCATTGTAGATTTTATTCGCTACGCTTGTTGCAATGTCTTCTAGTTTATCTAACTCTATATTTAAGGCCAATACATTCAGTTTGTTATAAATTTCTTTGTAAACATTTAGATCTTGGCTAAAGTATGCGGATAGTAGGTAAAATATTGTCAATTGTCCAATGTATGCTTTCGTGCTGGCTACTGCCACTTCTATGCCTGCGTACGTGTATAGGCAATAGTCCGCAATAAATGTGATACTAGAGTTTTTTACATTAGTAATAGCTAGCGTGGTGCAACCTTTTGATTTGGCGATTTGTAATGCTTTCAAAGAATCTGCTGTTTCTCCGCTCTGACTTACAATTATTGCGAGAGTGTCTTTAAGAATGTATTTATTAGAATAAATAAATTCACTAGCTATTTCACATTGAATGTTAATATTAGTGTTTTTTTCTAATAGTTTTTTACCAACTAGACCTGCGTGAAATGCTGTACCACAACCTATAATTAGTATGTTTTTAGTATTTTTTATAATGTCTAAAGGAACACTTTCCATCATGTCGTCTATATCAGAATAATACATGCATGTATCTTTTATAGTTGTGGGGATTTCATATATTTCCTTTCTCATGAAGTGGTCAAAATTCCTTTTGCTATATGCTTTTTGTTGATCTGCTTTTATTTTCTCTAATTCTATAGGCTCTAAGTTTTCATCAAAAATATCCACCCTATCAGGACTGAGAATGGCTATATTATCATCATTTAAAATGTGGACATATTCTACATCTCCTATTCCATTTATATCGCTAGAAACTTTCGTTTCGTTAATTTGAACTCCTATAACGCAGGGGGAAATGTGTTTGGCTACATATATTCTATTTGGTTCATATTTAGTGAGCAGTGCTATAGCGTAACTACCCTTTAACATATTGCAAACTTTTCTAAAAGTGTATAACATATCGCCCTCGTAGTACTTCTCTATTAATTTTAATACTACTTCGCTATCGGTTTCGGAAGTGTAGGTAGAATCGGTCATAGATTTTAATTCTTTATAGTTTTCTATTATGCCGTTATGTACTATGCAAAAATCTTCATTTTCACTCAAAAATGGGTGCGCATTATTTTTAGTGGGCGCCCCATGAGTAGCCCATCTAGTATGTGCTATTGCTGTGGTTGATGATATGGTTTTATTGATCACTGAAGATGTGAGATTTTTGATTTCTCCTGCTTCTTTGATTACCGATATCTTATTATTGTCAAAATATCCAATACCTGCAGAGTCATAACCTCTATACTCAAGATTGGATATTCCTTCTAAGGTATCATCTATCACATTTTTATTACTAACTATTCCAAATATTCCACACATAAAATCCTCCTAAAAGACAATATTATATGTATGAAATATTTTACCTTGTTGACAAAGATTTCGCATTATGATATTATCTATACATGCAGAGATGTCAGAGTGGTCGAATGAGCACGATTGGAAATCGTGTGATGTGA
>JAZOUZ010000085.1:0-4939 GCA_045658505.1 Candidatus Onthoplasma sp.
CACATTACCGAAATTATCAGTAAGTGCTTGTGAATCTGCGAGCATGATATAATATTCATCATAGTCGCCTTTGTTTTGCAATTCTATACGCCTACGTAAACTGCCTACGTAGTGTCCCAAATGAAGATGCCCTGTCGGACGATCTCCTGTTAATATTATTTTTTTATTTTCCATAATTTTCTCCTTTAATATAATAAAAAACTCAGCATGCCACAAAACATGCTGAGTTCAAAAACTGTCAAAATGCTTCGTGGCGATATAAAAGACCACTCACACCTAAGTGTAAGTACCAATTATGCACGCCAACCAAAGAATTTAAACATATTTAATCTCCTATATGATATTAGTATAACTAAGTTAATTTAGTTTGTCAATAAATATTACAAATTATTATTTATTTCATCTCTATTATTATTGATAGCAATTTCATCGAATTTCCCTAAATATTGATTAACTATCGTTGCTGGAATAGAATTTTTACTTACTTTTATTTTCTTATAATTGAATTTAATAGTATATTCTCCATTGATATTTTTGTATTTCAAATAGTTAATAACACTCTTCACAAATACACTAATATCTTCGCCCTCATGAGCTTCGAAACAAATAATATTGCCTTTTCTATCTACGACTTCAATAAAGTGTTTATGCCAAATTTCCTTCTTCATATTTTCTCCTAGTCATTTTATTTTAGCACACAATTATTACCTTGTCAATATCTATTTATTTTCTTCGCGTATAAGGTAGTAATATGCATAGCGTCGGATACGCATTTAGAATCTAATTTCTTCGTATAATTTTATTATATCGCTCTTAAAATAAATGTCAAAACAAAACACAAAAAAATCCCGCCTAAGCGAGATTTTTAAAATTACTTAATGATTTCAGATACAACACCTGAACCAACTGTTCTACCACCTTCACGGATAGCGAATCTCATACCCTTCTCAATAGCGATTGGGTTGATAAGTTCGATGTCCATTGTGATGTTATCACCTGGCATTACCATTTCAACGCCTTCTGGAAGCTTAATTGAACCAGTAATATCAGTAGTACGAACGTAGAATTGAGGTCTGTAACCATTGAAGAATGGAGTATGACGTCCACCCTCTTCTTTCTTCAATACGTAAACTTCAGCCTTGAATTGAGTATGTGGAGTGATTGAACCTGGTTTAGCCAATACTTGACCACGCTCGATTTCAGTTCTTTGGATACCACGAAGTAATAGACCAGCATTATCACCAGAACGAGCTTCGTCTAGAGACTTACGGAACATTTCGATACCAGTAATAACTACCTTACGAGTTTCCTTAATACCTACTAATTCAACTTCTTCGTTGATCTTAACAACACCACGCTCTACTCTACCTGTAGCAACAGTACCACGACCAGTAATAGAGAATACGTCTTCTACTGGCATTAAGAATGGCTTATCAGTATCACGAACTGGATCTGGGATATAAGTATCAACAGCGTTCATAAGTTCTCTGATACAATCACAAGCAGCATCGCTTACGTTACCAGATGCAGCTGCTTCAAGAGCCTTAAGAGCAGAACCTCTAATAACTGGAGTGTCATCTCCTGGGAAGCCGTAGCTAGATAACAAGTCACGGATTTCCATTTCTACCAAGTCTAAGATCTCTGGATCATCTACTTGATCAGTCTTATTCATGAATACCACGATATAAGGTACGCCTACTTGACGAGCAAGCAAGATGTGTTCCTTAGTTTGAGGCATACAACCATCAGTTGATGCAACAACAAGGATAGCACCGTCCATCTGAGCAGCACCAGTAATCATATTCTTAACGTAGTCTGCGTGTCCTGGACAGTCAACGTGAGCGTAGTGACGCTTCTCTGTTTCATATTCAATGTGTGAAGTATTAATTGTAATACCACGTGCTCTCTCTTCTGGAGTATTATCAATAGCTGCGTAATCCTTAGCGTCAGCATTGAAACCCATCTTAGAAAGAGTAAGGTTGATAGCAGCAGTAAGAGTAGTCTTACCGTGGTCTACGTGACCAATAGTACCAATATTAACATGTGGTTTACTTCTGTTAAATGTAGCTTTTGCCATTTTTATATTTCTCCTTTATAATGTTAAACACTTTTATTTTACTTTAATCATTAGTAATAAGTCAAGCAAAATTTATATAATTATTGAAAATTATTGCTCGTTTTTCTTTCTCTCGCCTACGATCTTATCAGATACATTCTTAGGACATTCAGCATAGTGACTGAATACCATATCGAATGAACCAAGACCCTTAGTGCTACCACGAAGATCTGTCATGTAACCGAACATTTCAGATAGTGGCACTTCAGCGTGAATTAATTGATCTCCGCCAGACTTAGATTCAGTACCAGTGAGAAGACCTCTACGAGAAGTCAATCCTCCCATTACTGCACCCAAGTACTCGTCTGGTACTTCTACGTCAACCTTCATAATAGGCTCTAGTAGGACTGGATCAGCCTTCTTCATAGCTTCCTTGAACGCCATAGAACCAGCGATCTTGAATGCCATTTCAGAAGAGTCGACATCGTGGTAAGAACCATCGTAAACATTAACCTTGAAGTCAATAGTTTCATATCCGGCTACCACACCACTTCTCTTAGCCTCTTGAATACCTGCATCGATTGGAGCGATGAATTCTTTAGGAATAGCTCCACCAACGACAGTATTTTCGAAGATGTAACCCTTATCTCTCTCGAGTGGTTCCATCTTGATCTTACAGTGACCGTATTGTCCACGACCACCAGATTGTTTGATGTATTTTCCTTCTGCCTCTACAGCACGGCGGATAGTTTCTTTATAAGCAACTTGTGGACGACCAACGTTAACCTCAACACCAAATTCTCTCTTCATACGGTCTACTAAGATCTCAAGGTGAAGTTCACCCATACCTGCGATAATAGTTTGACCTGTTTGATCATCAGTATAAGCCTTAAATGTAGGATCTTCTTCCATAAGTTTAGATAGAGCGATACCAAGTTTTTCTTGAGCTTGCTTATCTTTTGGTTCGATTGCTTGCTCGATAACTGGTTTCATGAATTCCATTTCTTCCAACTTGATTGGGAATTTTTCATCACAAAGTGTATCACCAGTACCAGTATTCTTTAGACCTACTACAGCACAGATATCACCAGCCAATACCTCATCAATATCAGTTCTGTTGTTAGAGTGCATGTGTAGTAGACGACCGATACGCTCTTTCTTACCCTTAGCACTATTCAATACATAACTACCAGCAGATAACTTACCGCTGTATACACGGATAAATGTGATACGACCAACGAATGGGTCTGTAGCGATCTTGAACGCTAATGCAGCGAAAGGTTCATCATCACTATTGTTTCTCTCTACCTCAGTACCATCTTCTAATGTACCTGTGATAGCTGGTACATCGATTGGGCTTGGCATGTAGTCAACAATAGCATTTAATAACTCTTGGATACCCTTATTTCTAGCAGCTGTACCACATAGAACAGGGAACATCTTTAATGAACAAGTAGCCTTTCTAATACCTGTCTTGATCTCATCGATAGTCAATTCTTCACCAGAGAAGAACTTATCTAACAATGTATCATCAGTTTCAGCTACTGATTCGATCATTTTTTGTCTATATTCTTCACATTGAGCTAGCATGTCAGCAGGAATTTCTTCTTCTCTAACATCTTTTCCTAGATCATCGTAGAATACATATGCCTTCATCTTGATTAAGTCTACGAAACCTTTGAAAGTTTCAGCTTGACCAATAGGAAGTTGAACAGGAACAACGTTTGCTCCTAATCTTTCTTTCATGTTACCAACTACCTTTAGGAAGTTAGCAACATTAATGTCCATTTTGTTAACGAAACAAATTCTTGGAACATTAAACTTAGTAGCTTGTTTCCAAACTTTTTCTGACTGAGTTTGTACACCAGCACGAGCACTGAATAATGCTACCGCACCATCTAATACTTTCAATGAACGTTCTACTTCTACAGTGAAGTCTACGTGTCCTGGAGTATCGATGATGTTGATAGAACAATCTTTCCACTTACAAGTAGTACAAGCAGAAGTAATAGTAATACCTCTTTCTTGCTCTTGAGCCATCCAGTCCATGGTAGCAGCACCATCATGAACTTCTCCTAGCTTGTGATTAATACCAGTATAGAACAAGATTCTCTCAGTAGTAGTAGTTTTACCAGTATCGATATGAGCCATGATACCGACATTTCTAATTTTCTCTAATGGAACTTGTCTTGCCATTTAATCCCCCTTAAATTACCAACGATAATGAGCGAAAGCCTTATTAGCTTCAGCTTGTCTATGCATATCGTCGCGTTTTCTTACTGCGCCACCTGCTTGGTTGAATGCATCAACGATCTCAGCAGCAAGTTTAGCAGCCATTCCTCTTTCATTACGCTTTCTAGCGCACATTACTAACCAACGAATTGCTAAAGTTTGTTGTCTGTCAGCACTTACTTCCATTGGTACTTGGTAGTTAGCACCACCTACACGTCTAGCTTTAGTCTCAAGTTTTGGTTTAATATTTTCGATAGCTGTAGTTAAAACGTTTAGTGCTTCATCGTTCAATTTCTCAGCTGCAGTCTTCATAGCAGTATAAACGATAGATTGAGCGATACCCTTCTTACCATCAAGCATTACTTGGTTTACGATCTTAGTAACAAGTACTGAACTATATAATGGATCTGGAATCACATCACGCTTTATAGCCGCATTTCTTCTTGACATATATTTCTCCTTTTATAATATTTTAATTTCACCAATAATGGTATTTAAATTTTCTTTCTAATATAAAAACCTATTAGAAGAAGGAAAATGAGTAATGAGAGATTCTAAGTTGTCTCTCATAGAAGTAGGACACCACCTAATAATGAAGTTTTGCTATTGCAAAACGATTAATAAAGGTGAGTGGACTACTATTTAGGGCGT
>JAZOUZ010000086.1:0-7806 GCA_045658505.1 Candidatus Onthoplasma sp.
TGGCGGAACATATGACTAAACAGGAAAGAATAAAAAGAAAATGGACTTATATTCAGAAATTATACAATATTGCCTTCGATGGGATTTCAGATGAATTAATTAAACTCTGTCAATGTGATAGAGATTTTATTTATTGATGATGATTTAAAAGTATTGATTCATATAGACCAAGAAATCAATCAATATAAACATCGAATTAAAGATTATCGTAATAAATGTGAAAATTTTATTGATGATTGTAGAGAATTATTTCATAGATTATCATTAGTTCATAGGGCGATTTATGAATTAATGAAGACTGAATATGACATTATTAGTTGTTGGGAGAAAGAAAACGGCAGATTAGAATATGTGCAATGTTAGACTAAAATGTGAAATGATTTATAGGTTGAGGAGTAAAAAATATGATTATTGATGATATAAAGAAAGACAATGTACAGGCAATGAAAGATCACGATCAATTAGCACGTGCTATATACGGTGTGGTGATGAATAAAGTGTTGCTTGCTAGCATTGAAGCGAAGAAAGACAGTAAAGAACTTAGTGATGTTGAGGTGGTTCAGATTCTTCAAAAGACTATTAAGGAACTCACTGAAGAGAAAGAAAATTATATTAAGGCTGGTAATTCTCAAGAGGCAGATAATATCGAAAGACAAAAAGAAATCATTAGTAAATACCTACCACAAATGCTTAGCGAAGATGAGATTAGAGATATCATTTCTAAGTTAGAGGATAAGTCTATTCCAAGTGTGATGAAGCACTTCAAGGCTGAGTATGCTGGCAAAGTAGATATGTCATTAGTGAACAAAATAGCAAGAGGATAGTTTAAAATGTCATCCTGAGGAACAACATAGCCGAGACGTGAGGATCTACACTTAATATCAAGTAAGACTAAGTATAGATTGCCACAACCTAAAGGTTTCGCAATGACATTAATACTTTTATTAGAATAATATAGGCGAAAGGAGATATTATGCGATTAGTAATACAACGCGTGAAGTCGGCGAGATTGTCAGTAGACGATAGGTTTGTTAGCGAGATAGGAGTAGGACTATTGGTATTCGTAGGTGTGTGTAAGGGTGATACTGAAGATACTGTAAAGAAAGCGGTAGACAAAGTCGCCAACCTACGCATATTCGAGATCGATGACAAGATGACTAATAGTGTTATGGACATTGGTGGTGAAGTAATGGTAGTGTCAAACTTCACTCTATGTACTAGCGAAGGCAAAGGACATCGTCCATACTTTGGCGAGTCGGCAGAGCGTGATGAAGCGAAGAGACTTTATCTCATGTTCGCTGACAAACTAGATGAGATGAACGTATCTGTACGAACCGGTATATTCGGCGCAGATATGCAGATTGATACACACTTAGACGGACCGTTAAATATCTACAAGGAGATACTATAATGATAAAACAATTAATACTCAAACATATGGCAAATAAACAGGCAATGATGTTAGCGAAACAAGAAATAGAAAAATTGGCTGAAGATTTTCGAAGTGTTATAATTATTTATGAAGAGATGGTCAAACCTAATGCAAACGTAATAATCGCACATTTCGGTTATGAGATTGATCCGAGATATTTATCACATAAAGATTATGCAGACATTATTGCGATGAGTGTGTTTTTACAAAAACATCAAAAGAATAATCCTATAAATCAAGAATTGTTTGAGAAGATTATTAAGAAAGGTTATAATTTTACTTTCCTTAGAAAATTAAATAAGGTTATTCCTAATTTGGTAGAGGAAACACTTACTGAGGGTCCAGGTGGTATTTCTATGCAATATATTGAACAAAAACAAAATAAAGACAAAAACATATAAAAATCAAAGGGAAAATTATGATAAAAGACTTAATAAGAAAACATATGGCAAATAAAGAAATAAAAAATACTGAGCGACAAAAAATTAATAAGCTAGCAATTGAATTAACTAACGAAATGTCTTTTCAAAAAATGGTACACTTGAGAGAAAGTGACAAACTATTAGTTCGTGGTTATTCAATTAATCCAAAATATCTAGATCCTAAAGATTATATTGATATTATAGCATTGTATGTATTTTTGAAAAAATACTCTGATTTTGGTAGTCCTATAGATCAAGAATTGTTTGAGAAGATTATTATGAAAGGAGATAATTTTGCTTTCCTCAGAAAACTAAACCAAAGTGTGAAGAATCTGGTAGAAGAAACACTAGATCGTGGTCCTAGTTATGCTGGTGTACAATATGCTGGACAAATGAAGTTAAATGAAGACTTTAAAGATAGAAAAATATAAAATAAAATCAGGGGTGAATGATGGAAAAATTGTATGATACTTCGAAGAGTATTCATGATAGAGTGCTCAAGAAGATGTTTTCGTACTTAGACAAGGTAGATATAGACAAGATTATCGACGCAGGTAGTGGAAAGACTAGTGCGAGTATCTTGCTCAAGTACTTCCCATCTGCTCATGTTGATGCGGTGGTTTATCCGGGAGATAATAGGAAGAAAAATCCGCTAGAGAATAGCATTGGATCGGATAGATTAGAGATAATTGAGGCGGATATTTGTACTAATACATTTAGACGTCAGTATGATCTATGTCTAGCGCACTTGACTTTAGGCGAAGCACATAACTTTGGTAATCATTTCTCGGATCTATTCCATAAATTAATGGATATCAAGGCTAAGTATTTTGTGATCATGGATATATTAGAAGATCCAGCGGTGCATTATCGATATATTGAGCAGTATTTGAAGGAAAAGGGATTTAGGATACTAAAGAAAAAGATATTCAAAAATCCAACGCCCGAACACTATCCAAAAGTAAAATACAATAAATACAAACTCGAATTCGATAGTAAACATTATGTTGCGTATTTGATTTCACGCAGTGAAAATTAAATACAGAAATAATGAGCAACTTCCTGCAATCATAGATGGCAGGCTCGAAACACTATGTATCCTATCTAATAGAGAAAATATAAACAGGTAATATTATGATAAGACGAAATTCAAATGAAAATATCACAAAGATATACAAGCATTTCACTATAAGTTATCCGCAAATATTACACAATATGGTGGACAAGAGTGTTAAGATTGCTAATTCAAAGAGATCATATGTGTGTAAGATTTTCGACTGTAATTCAGAAGATGTTGGTAGATTGAGAGCATCGTTCTTTACTGATAGAGAGAAGTTCGTAGAATATATTCGAGAAGTGTCTAATGGACATACTCCACCTGATTGGGCTACGGGTTGCTTTTATAATGAAGAAATTCAAGTGTTAGTAAACATTAACAACAATAAAGATATTGAATCTAAAATTCCTACGCTCACTCATGAAATGGTACACCTATTTTTCCAGCAAGTTATTTATGAGAAATACAATATAGATAGAGTTAGTTGGTTAGATGAGGCGTTTGCTATGTATGTAGACGATCGTAGAAATAGATTAAACAAAACAGAGATTATTGAGAATGCTAAGAACTTAGCAAAGATATCTAATGGATTCAATATGAATGAATTATTTGATTACAATAAAATCAAAACGAAAGAATATAACGGATATGATATGTTCGATTTAATAGGTAAATACATATTCGCTACAAATCAAGAGAAAGAAATAATAAATACTCTAATAAAAGATAGAAATAGAATACTTGAATTAGGTACACATGTATTACAAGATGCAGTAAATTATTACACAAAATAAAGGAGGAAAACATGAAAACAATATTTTTGACAAGCAGTTTAGGTGGATATACTAAGACGGTCAAAGGGAATGAAGTAGTAAAAGAGATTATCAAATGTGATAACTCTAATCATTTCATAGATAGATTGAAATTAGCCGTGCCTAAAATAAAAACTTTTGTTTTTGTTGCGAGTAATCCAGATGGCAATGCAATTACTGATGAGTACGCTAATATCATTGTGAAAGCATTGAACCTTGATGGTTTTGGTATTGAAAATTTAGTAGTAATAGATCATAGGTTTGGAGGAAATATTGAGAAGACAATTCTGTCTGCTGATGTAGTATTTTTAGCCGGTGGCAATGTGCCAACTCAAAATGAATATTTTAAGGAAATAGGATTAAAATCTATTCTTAATAAATATCAAGGTGTAGTAGTTGGACAAAGTGCAGGTAGTATGAATTGCAATAACATAGTTTACGCACAACCTGAAGAAGATGAAGAATTTGATGATAAGAATTTCGTGAGAAAAATTGAAGGTTTAGGATTAGTAAATTTTACAATAATGCCACACATGAATTCTGCTAACGATGTTGATGAACAAGGGCACCAAAGTGTAATGCAAATGTGTCTAGAGGATAGTTATGATATTCCGCATTATGGTATATATGATTATGGATTTATAGAGATAAATGAAGGCAATGCAATTGCATTCGGCAAGACTTTATTATTCAAGAATGGTGAATGTATAGAACTATGCGGAGATGGAGAAAAGATAGAGATTAATGATGATTATGCATATAATGTAAACACTAAAATAGAAAAATAAAGGAGAAAAAAGATGATAATCTACGAAACCGAAAGGTTGATTATTAGACATTGGGAGACCAAGGATTATAAAGATCTATATGAGTATGCTAGCAATGATCAGGTTACTAAATATTTAACTTGGCCGACATATACAGATATAGAACAGGCAAAACAAAGAATTGCGGATCTAAAAAATAAATATGTTGAAAAACCAAACACTCCAGACTACGCTATTGAATTGAAGTCTGAAAATAAAGTTATAGGTTCTATTGGTATAGTGGACTATTCACCTAATGCCTGTGGTACAATTGAGATAGGATATGTATTGAATCCATCATATCAAGGTAAAGGATATATGACAGAAACCTTAAAAGGAATATTTGTATATATCAAGAAAAATCAATTAGCCAAAAGAATTCAATTAAGACATAATACTGAGAATGTCAAATCTGGTAATGTAATGTTACGAGCAGGTATGACATTTGAAGGTATAAATAGGAAAGCAGGACACAAAAACAATACACATACTAGATATGATCTAGCACAATATTCTATATTAGATGAAGAGATAGAATTATAAGAATTAAGGAGAAAATAAAAATGAATAAAGAAAAATTTTATATCACGACAGCGATAGCATATACTTCGGGTAAGCCTCATATTGGCAATACATATGAGATTATTTTGTCCGATGCAATAGCGAGAGCAAAACGAATGCAAGGATATGATGTTTTCTTTATGACCGGTACGGACGAGCATGGTCAGAAGATTGAGATGAAGGCGGAAGAAAAAGGTTTGACTCCTAAGGCTTTCGTAGACGATGTGGCTGGTATGATCAAGGGAATTTGGGACTTGATGGATATTTCATACAATAAATTCATTCGTACTACTGATGCTGACCATGAAAAACAAGTACAAAAAATGTTTAAGAAGTTCTATGAGCAAGGAGATATCTACAAAGGACATTATGAGGGAATGTATTGTACTCCTTGTGAGAGTTTCTGGACAGAGAGTCAGTTAGTAGATGGTAAGTGTCCTGATTGTGGTAGAGAAGTAAAGCCTAGTCAAGAAGAAGCATATTTCTTCAAGATGAGCAACTACGCTAATAGACTACTAAGACACATCATCACTAATCCAGAATTTATGACTCCTGTTAGTCGTAAGAACGAAATGCTTAATAATTTCTTGCTCGCTGATGAGTTTATTGGAAAATCTGATGAAGAATTACTCACTGCTATAGACAATGGTACAATCAAGACAAAACTTCAAGATCTATGTGTGTCTAGAAGTACATTCAAGTGGGGTATTCCAGTTGATTTTAATGACAGGCACGTAGTGTATGTATGGTTAGATGCTCTTAATAATTATATCACAGGTATTGGATTCGACACTGACAATCCTAGTGAACAATACAAGAAGCTCTGGCCAGCCGATGTGCATGTGGTAGGTAAGGATATCGTTAGATTCCACACTATTTATTGGCCAATATTCTTAATGGCTTTAGGTGAGCCATTGCCTAAGCAAGTATTAGGTCATCCATGGCTACTCCAAGGTGGCGACAAGATGAGTAAGTCTAAAGGTAATGTATTGTATGCCGATGATCTGGCATCTATCTTCGGAGTAGATAGTGTTAGATATTATGTACTTCGTGAGATGCCGTTCGCTGCAGATGGTACTATTACTTGGGAACTACTGTGCGAGAGAAACAATACTGACCTATCTAATGTATTAGGTAATCTAGTAAAACGTACTCTTGGTATGAGTAATCAATACTTTGGTGGTAAGGTTATTAATTACAATATATCTGAAGATGTTGATAATGAACTAAAAGAAATCGTAACCGGTATGAGAGACAGAGTGTTCGCTAAGATAAATGAATATAAGGTGGCGGATGCACTAGAAGAACTTTGGGCATTATTCAGACGTGCTAATAAATATATCGATGAGACAGAGCCTTGGAATCTAAATAAAGATGAGTCTAAGAAGAAGAGATTGTCTACTGTATTGTATAATCTACTCGAGAGTATCAATATCGGTGCTAATTTGATTAGTTGTTTCATGCCTAAGACTGCAGAGAAGATCTTTAGAGAACTTAATGTGAGTGCTAGAGACTTCGCAGATTTAGATAAATTTGGAATCGATAACGAATTCAATGTAACAACTGATCCACAAATCTTATTCAATCGTATCCGTATGGAAGATATTCAGCCGACTATTGATGATATAGTAGCTAAGCAAAAGGCAGAGAATGCTCCGGCGATAGAGTTTACAGAGGTGGATCCTATCACTATTGATGACTTCGCTAAATTGCAACTCAAGATCGGTGTAGTTCTAAACTGTGAGGCTGTGCCAAAATCTAAGTTATTACATTCTACTATTAGAGTAGGTACTAAGACTATCTCGGTACTCAGTGGTATAGCCAAGGCATATACACCTGAGCAAATGATTGGCAAGAAAGTGGTAGTACTCACTAACCTACCACCTAGAGAGATGAAGGGATTACTTAGCGAAGGTATGATCTTATGTGCAGAAGATGAGATCGGCAATATTTCGTTACTAAGTCCAGAGAAAGACATTATCCCAGACGGAAGTAATATTAGTTAGATTTATCTCATTCTGAGAGAAATTGAAGAATCTAAAAAATTGCTCATAATGAGCAGTTTTTTTTATTTTAGATTTATTGACAAATGTTTGATTTTTTGATATAAAGATGTTAGGAGAAGTAGTATGAATGATATTGAAAATTTAGTATACAAAAGATTTTTAGAAAGACTTCATTTTAGCGATCTTGAAGACATTTTGAAAGACAAGGATTGGAAAGATATTAGAGATTTTGTATTAAATATTAAAGATGAAAATATAAGAGAGAGATTAATCGGTGAAGCAATAGATTATTATGCATCTATATTCACTTGCAAACCTGAAGAAGTTCTTTTTGGCAACTATACTGAAGTAATTGTTAAAGAACCTTACAAGATTTTTCCATATGCGTGCGTAATAGGAAACATTTCGATTTCTAATGAATGTAAGGATTTATCTAAGTTAAATGTTGTAATGGGGGACTTATATTCTAATGGTGTTAAAGATTTTTCTAATTTGGAATATGTATATGGAATAGCAAGGTTTGTTAATGGTGGGGAAAGAAGAATAAATATTCATATTCCAAAACTTAAAAAATGTAGAAAATTGGAATTAGATAATGTAATAGTTGATATTCTAAAGATATCAGACATTGATTTTATCAATATTAATCATTCTAAAATAAATGAATTAATTTATCATGGAATAATAAAAGAAGCACGAATAAGTGATAG
>JAZOUZ010000087.1:0-4249 GCA_045658505.1 Candidatus Onthoplasma sp.
ATTTAATAAAAAATGATAAAATAACAATATGGATATAATTAAATTAATTAGAGAAAATAAATTGATGTATCTTACAGGCGAAGAATTATCTAAACGCATATCGAAACTCACCAATGAGAAAAAAGAAATAATTCTAGCTGAAATAATGAGTTTGGTGGATAACGGTACGTTATTTATGGACGATTATGGCAAGATCTCAATCAGTACTGATCGTGGGTATTTCGTAGGTAAAATATCTATTAATAAGAAAGGATTTGGTTTCGTGGCTATCGAGAATATGCCCGACTTCTTTATACCAGCATTCGCGATCAATGGTGCATTCGATGGAGATGATTGTATAGTAGAGATTTTTAATCAAAAGACAGATACCGATATAGAAGGTCGTGTCGTAAAGGTACTGAGAAGAAATACTACGCACATAGTAGGTACATTTATCGAAGGCAAGAATAAAAATGTAGTTTTCCCTGACGATGCAAAATTACCACAAATTAGGATATTCAAAAACGACGGCAACAAAGCAAGAAACAATGATAAAGTATGGGTGGAATTAGATATGGATTCTATCGAAACTGAGACCGTCCGAGGAAAAGTGATCGAAGTATTAGGTCAAGCGAATACTCCTAAGGCAGAGCAAGTATCCATCATCAGATCATTTGGATTGGTAGATAATTTTGATCCAGATGTAATGACTTGTGCTAGAGCGATAGATCAGAATGTAGATAAGGCTAACTTTAAGAATAGAGAAGACTTCACAGAACAGAGAGTGATCACTATAGATGGTGAAGATGCTAGAGATTTCGATGATGCGTTGGCAGTGGAGAGATTGGATAATGGTGGATATAGACTATATGTGCACATAGCAGATGTATCTAACTATGTAGTAGAAAATTCCGCTCTAGATAAATCTGCTTTTCAAAGAGGAACAAGCGTATATTTCCCTAATATGGTGATACCAATGCTACCAAAAGAGATTTCTAATGGTGTATGTTCTCTGAGTGAGGGTGTGGATAGATTGGTGCTGTCTGTCATCATGGATCTAGATAAAGAGGCTAACGTCCAGCGCACGAAGATAGTAGAAGGGGTAATTCATAGTAAACACAGAATGACCTATACTGAAGTCGAAAATATATTAAATGATGACGAATTATTGTGTGAAAAATATGCGGACGTAGTAGATGATATTCATGCATATTTGGAAATTTCTACTAAACTCAAAGAACAAAAGCGCATTCGTGGTGAGATTAGAATGAATCTTCCTGAGCCATTCATATTAGAGAATAGCAAAGGTGAGATTGTGAGTATTGAAAATAGAGTGCAAGACGAATCTCACGAACTAATTGAGTCGTTGATGGTATTGACTAATGAATGCATAGCTAAAATATTTTACGATCTAGCGCTACCATTTGTGTACCGTGTGCATGAGAAACCTGATAGTGAGAAAGTATCAAGATTATCACAATTTTTATTAAATAATGGTGTCGCTAACCAGCTAGAAATAGATGGAGACAAACCAATAAGTTATCAGAAAATTATAGATAAAATAACAGGTACGCCTAGAGAAAAAATCCTAACAAAATTAATCCTTCGTACTATGATGAAAGCAAGATATTCGCCTACTTGTTTGGGACACTTTGGATTAGCGAGTGAATATTATTGTCATTTTACTAGTCCGATTAGAAGATATCCAGATCTTATGATTCATAGGATTATCAAGAATTACATTAATGGTGTACCGAGAGAAGATCTAAAGCTTAAATATAAGCCTATCGTAGAACGCGCGAGCGAACAGTCAAGTGTTACCGAGAAAAACGCTGACGAAGCAGAGAGAGAAGTAGACGATTACAAGAAAACTGTCTACATGTCAAAGTTCTTAGGGGAAGAATTTGATGGAATCATCTCTGGTGTACAAGAGTTCGGTATATTCGTAGAACTAGCGAATGGCATAGAGGGATTGGTCAAGTTGGATAATCTTCCGATGGACGAATATGTATTCGATGATATGAGTATGACACTTCATGGTAGTTGTCATCATTATACTATTGGAGATGATGTGAAGGTAATAGTGGCTAATACGAATACAAGACTTCGTCAAATTGATTTTGATTTAGTAGGAAATGAGACAACCGGTGGTAGAGTAATAAAGCTAGACAAGAAAACGAAAAACATCAAAAAAACTACTACAAAAAAGGGAAAGTCTACTAAAAATACAAAGACAACAAGAAAGAAAAAGAGATAAAAGATATCTCTTTTTTTGTGCTTGACAGAGAATTTAGATCTTGATATAATAAAAATATGAAAATAATGGCAGAAAATAAACGTGCGAGATTCGAGTACGAATTGTTAGATTCTTATGAGGCTGGTATAGTGCTCACTGGAGATGAGATCAAATCGGTAAGACTTGGTCATCTTTCGCTAGTCGATACTTATGGTTACATTAAAGATGGAGAATGTTATTTAAGGAATAGTTATATCAAAGAATACTCTAATTCTTTTGATGCAGGTAGATTTGGAGATAATTCTAGAAGGGATAGAAAACTTCTTCTTCATAAAGATGAAATCTTAAAAATTAAGAAAAAAATCGAGACAGAACATTTGACGATCGTGCCAACCAAAGCGTACTTCGTAGATAGTAATCTTAAGGTAGAGATTGCAGTCGCTCGTGGTAAAAAATTGTATGATAAGCGTGAATCTCTAAAGAAGAAAGATTTAGATCGTAAATTGAAATGAAATATAATAACAAAAGAGGAACGATGAGCAAAATAAAATTTGGAACCGGTGGATTCAGAGCAATAATAGGCGATGATTTCAATAAAGAAAATGTGCAATTAATTTGTCAGGCTATAAGTAATATAATGATCAGAAATAATCTAAAAAAAGAAGTATGTATTGGATATGATAACAGGTTCATGTCTGAGGTCTTCGCGAAGTGGTGTGCAGAAGTTTTTGCCGGTAACGATATAGTCGCATTATTGACAGATTGCTCAGTGTCTACGCCTGTAGTGATGTATGCGACAAAAGTAAGAAATAATGACTATGGTATAATGATAACCACTAGTCATAATCCTTATGAATACAATGGTGTAAAAGCGATCATAAAGGGCGGAAAAGATGCGGGAATTGATGAAACTAGTGCGATAGAGCAAGAAATCGCAACTGTACAACAAGTCAATAAATGCGAAAATTCAGAATTGATAAAATGTATCAACTATAACGAAGAATATATTGATAATATTATTAATTTATTTGACTTAAAAAACGAATTAAAAAATTTGAAAGTTATATTTGATAATAAATTTGGTTCTACTGCTAGAGAAATAAAATTATTGTGTCAAAAATTAGGCATATATGAATATGAAATCATTAACGAGAATAGAGATGCATTTTTTAATTTTGTACTTCCTGCGCCGACGATAGATAATATCGAAGATCTTCGTCGGGCTGTCTTGAATAGCACTGCGGATATTGGGTTTGCACTAGATGCAGATGGCGATAGACTAGCGGTAATTGACAACCTTGGTAATTATATCGATAATAATTATATCCTTGCGATTGCGTATTATTACTTGGTGAATTATGCTGGTAAGAAAGGTAATTCGATCAAAAATGTCGCTACATCTAACCTATTGAATGTGGTAACTAAGAAGTGTGGTTATGAATGTATAGAAGTGCCAGTTGGTTTTAAGCATGTATTCAAAGCATTATTAGAAAAAGATGCAATAATTGGCGGAGAGAGTAGTGGCGGACTAGCGATTCATGGACATGTGGGAGGCAAAGATAGTTTGCTTGCTATTGCATTGTGCCTGAAAGCTATGAGTGTAATGAAAAAATCTTTTGCTGAAATTTTATCAGAAGTATTAAAATTTGCTGATGATTATAGTAAAGTAATTTATGATAAGCAGTATACATACACTTCTCAGCAAAAAGAGTATATTGATAGTATTATTACTAAAAGAATAATGCCTACACATAGATATGAAATAGACAAAGTAGAATACAAGGATTATGTGAAAATATACTATACTAATAATAATTGGGTTTTAGTTAGATTTTCAGGCACAGAACCAATCCTTAGAATTTTCGCAGAAGCGGATACGGAGCAGGAATGTTTAGATTTAATCTCAGATTGGCAAAAGCTTCTAAGAATATAATTAAAAAAAGACTTATTATTCCAAAAGTCTTTTTTATTTCTTTTAGTCTATCAAAAAATATTTTATTTGTAAATAGAAAAATATTTCTTCTGCAATTTTAT
>JAZOUZ010000088.1:0-4697 GCA_045658505.1 Candidatus Onthoplasma sp.
TTTTGTCAACGCGATCAAAGTGAAATCTGCGGTTAAAGAGAAAATTGATCTATATATTGCTCAGATAGTATTCGAGTATGATCAAATAGATTATACTGCAGAGCGATTTGTAAATGATTATTTAGAAAATCTTGAGAATCAAATAATAATAAAGAGTGCGACTAGGATTACTAGTTATGCACCTAACATTCGTCCGATCCTAGATGATGCTGTGTCAATATCTGATCTATTCAATATTAATTACAAGACAAATGGTGTAGATAGCGTAGATGCTCCAGGATATGCATATGCTGGTAGTGTCGGTCATCAAATAGTGCTCACAGAGAAAGAAAGTTCTATAGGTTTGCTAGCTAACTTTGAAAAGTTTTATGGAGAGGCTTTTGCTACACACTTTAGCACTAAAAATTCATCTAATGTGGATATAACCAATTTGTTAAAAATTACCGATGTGGAAATTGCAGAAGATAAAACTGCACTTACTATAACATATGACGCATACGATGTGGCTAATGGTGCTAGAATAGTGTGGAATGAGAATAAAGATGTGGATATCATATCTAATCTAGAGATCAAGTCAAGTACTCCAGAGAGATTGGTTTATAGATATCAAAGTGGCGATTCCCTTGATAATATAGAGTTGGCTAGCGATGCTAATGCTTCTAGACCCGAGATAATTATCGAGATGACTTATGCTAACGGATATATTTATACATACAAATATAATGGACAGGAGATTGCTCCTATTGTATTGAATGAACAGATTAGCGATAAGACTGATTTGGCAGGATTCAATGATCCTAAATACAAGAATGTAGATTATCCTATCTCATATAACTTTAATAATAATTGTGTTTCTAAGAATGGTACTAGTCTAGTGATCAATTCAAAAGGTAATAGTACATTAACAGTAATAGTAGGTGGAGCATCGTTCTATATTGATATAAAAGTCGTTGCTGATGTTAATACTGGAGATGCATATTCATTTAATTTGGCTCTAAAGAATGGAAATAATATCAAAAAATCAGCGAATGGATTTACTCTTAATACGGTCCCAGCAGCTGATGATGATATTATTACATATAATTACAAAGGTGAAAATGAAACCAATATTTTAGCAAGTGTAGGAAATCAGGTAAATATCGAGAACCTAACTATCATATCGTTTGGATCTATTGGGGCCAATGTGTCTGTGCCAAGAGATAAAGATACTTTCAAATTTTATAATGATGGAGAATTGGTTCTCACTGTAGCTGGTGCTGACGCGGGTTGGACATTTACTAGAGAGAATGAATATCTATATACACCTATGACTATTAGGTTTGATGTCACGACTCCGGTGGGTAAGATTTCTGACATTTATATTGAATTTATTTCAAGTATCGAATTAAATAATGTAAATAAGCAAAATTGGGAAATTGTTGATGGCGCGGTAAACCTATATCAAGGTACTAAGGTGCAATTATTAGAAACTGTGGCAAAAGATTCAGAATTTGAAACATCTGCAGTAATTAAGGTTGGACAGAGTGGAGAAGACATCAGTATCAATATTTATGAGTATGATACTGCTAATAAAAAATACAAAGAAGATCCGATTGTACTAGATTCTTCTTTATATAATACAGGAGTGTTAGATACTTCTAGACTTGATCTAGTAGAATACAAAATTAATATTGTGGCAAACGGCCAAGAATTATCTCGCGACTACAAGATTAGAATCATACCTAATGTAGTAATCAAAAAAACTGGTACTAAGGAAGTGAAGACAGGGAATTCGTTGTCAGAGATATTTACAGCTAGCGCCTATCCAGCCGTGATATCTAATGCCACATATGGATCTGGTAAAGTAGATACGAAAGTATATAATCCAGAAAATGCTACAGAACCAATTGTAGATACTCTTACATATGTATGGAGTAATGAAGACATTGACTTTAGTATTGCTAATAATACTGTGCCAGACGCTAAGAGTCTAAACCTAAATACTACTGGCGACTTAACTATAAAAGTTGGAGATTATATTGTTGATATCATCGAAGGACTTACTATTAACAATAGTAAGCAAGTGACAGAAAAAGAAAATATCAAAATTTCTGCTTTGACACCATTCGAAGATTCAGATATATTATCTAATTTGGGTGGTCTAACTTTAAACAAGATAGAGGTAGTAAATAACGATGGACAAACTATAAATGGTATATCTATAAGTGGTTCATCTAATAATTGGGAACTAGACTTTATTGACCAAGAATTTACTGATTATAGATTAAAATTAACATTTGATGGCGGGTACTATTACATTACTAATGTGGTAAAACTAAATCCTTTCGTACCTAGTACTAAAAATGTTGATACACATTCATTAGATTCATTTAATTTGGCTGAAGTCTTTAGTGCAACTGCAGATAGTATTAAAGATAGGATATCATCTATACGAATCGCTAGTATAAATTATGGCGGTACTGAGTTGGTAGATCGTTTGGCGGATAACAAGATTTATGTAATAGAGCCACAATTAGTTGGAGATGATCTTGTAGATGTCGCTAAGTTTATTCAATGTAATATCGTTTGGCCAGAGTTTATCGAAGACGAGAAGAATGTAGTATTGTCATACGAAATAACATATGCTAACGAAGATAAATTGACATACACATATCTTCATGAGATAGTGGTAAAGAATAGAGTGCAGGTAGACATTATCTATCCAGCATCTGATCTAAAAGATAATGAAGTCTTGTTTAAGTTTGAATCTGAAGCGGAAGCATCGGATTATGCTAAAGAATACGGACTAACCAATCTTACAGATACAGTTAGATCTAAGGAGTTCACATTCGAGGCTATTCCTATTCATAATTCTGGTAGTGTAGCATTAGATCTATTAGATAACAGTTTATTAGGATTAAAGAGAATAAGTATTGACATTAAAAATTCACAAAAAGAAGATCTGGCTACTATTGTGAAATTCGTGGCATATGGAGTCAATGGAGATTTCAATAACTATGCTGACTCTAAGGTGCAAGTAGTCAATAATAGAATTAATCTAGGCCCAGCTGTAGATACTCAAGGATATTTATTATTCAAAATAACTACAGCGAGTGGAAATTATGAATATTATACTATATATGTTAAGAGTGCATCTAAATCTACACAATATATAGAGAATGAGGCGAGCGTGACTATTACGCCAACTAAAGCTGAGACATTATCTAATTTATTAACTTCAGTAAAAACCATTGAAGAGGACCCTCAAGATTGGTATTCAGCATTTGGATTTACTAGTAAAGATAATTTACATTTATATTCATTAGATGATTGTGAATATTATGCGAAAATTGATAGACCGGTAGATTGGACTACTAATTACAAGAATTATTATATGTACAATGGTAGTGGTTACACACCTATTACAGACTCTAGTCATAATGGAGATATATATATTAAGTTAGGTCAATATCAAGCAATTAATAATGCTATTATTTCTAATGTTGATGACTTCACTACATTGAGACTCGCAGTAGTCTACAAGGGTACAGGTAGTGATAGTACATCTATCTATTGTGCGGGTGTATTGACAGTATACCTAGAGCCAAATGTTAGTATTACATCAGAAGATGAAGATCTTACGGCGGAGAATGAACATGCGGGTATTTATAGCAAAACTATTAAGTATGATTCCGCTGGGTATAGTAGTCCATTTGTAGTAGAATCAGGAAGTTATACACTGTCTTCTGCAGTAATAGAATCAGCTGATCTAGATGGGGTAGAATTAACATTAGGTAATTCGAACTTGTCGTATAATAATACGCCTATTATTACCATTGATAGTAGTGATTATAAAGTCAAAACTGAAAAATATGTAGATAGAGATTTGACTTTTGTTGTAAAATATACATATGCAGAAAAGATTACTCTTCGCGTGAAGTATACATACAAAGCAATATCGCTAAAAACCGATAGTGCAGATATTACTATAGATGGATACGATTCAACTAATAATACGTTTATAAATAGTGTAGATCTAATAAATTATATCAATATTCACAACCTAAATATTGAAACCGAATATAGTATTACTTCGGTAACTAGAAATTCTTCAATAACATTTACTGCAAATCGCAATTCTTGGGAATTGATTGAGAGAACTTCTTTAAAAACTGGTGAAGATATTTATACATGGAATGGTGCAGTCTATATAAAAGATTTAACTGCTTATAATATAGATTTAAAGAACGAGAAATTAATTAAATACTATGTTTATGAAGGCAAACTATCTATCGAATCAACAGACGAATCAAAAGACGAATCGTCAAAACTGGGTCTGCAGGTGTCTGAACAAACACAAACTTTAATCTGCGGGCGTGATGATAGTCCTCATAACATCACTGCAACACTAACATATTCAGGTCTCGTATCTACTAAAGTAAGTGGTAATACAATGACTATTAATCTCACAGTAATGCCAAAAGTAGAGCAGAAGAGAAATACTGAAAATACAAATATAGGAATAGACACTAATCCTATTATGGCTGAGAAACAAGATTATTCTAGTCAAACCGGTAGCAAGATACAAGTTGGCGTTGAGTCAAGCGGATCGAATAAGAAATTTACTATTGGTGGATTTGATTGGTATGTAGATGCTAGTTATACAGTCAATATCACATTTAGTGATGCTCAATATGTAGTTCCTACATATAATGAAG
>JAZOUZ010000089.1:0-15090 GCA_045658505.1 Candidatus Onthoplasma sp.
ATATAACTCTAGCGTAAATGGTAATGGTATTACAATCGCCAAAATAAATGAAGGTTTAGGTTTAATTGCTAGTAGTAATGCAGGTATGATACTGAATGCTTTCTCTACAGCGGAGATTTTATCTACACTAGATATCGGTGGTATAGCATACTCTATATCAGGTAACGGCAAGATCGTATCATCTTACTTCACTGGTTATCTAGAGAAAGGTGCTGGTCTTGTGTGGTCTTATACTGATGCTAGCGATGATACATATGTATACAACTGCTACATGGCAGGTGTGGTAGAGAATAAAGGTAATACTAGCATGTTCAGTCAGCCAAACATTAAAGGATCTAATAACTTTATCGATGAATTTGCTAATATGGATCAAAATAAAGCTCCTTCTTATAATTCAGATGAGGGTGCGACAAACTCTCATGAAGATTTAGAATGGAGTATAGTATCTGCGACAGATCTAATAATGAACAATTCATTATTAAAAGGTCAATGGTATACATTAAATGTTGATAGCAAGATGAGAGATAACACTAATAATACTCACTTTGGATACAACTATGGTTATCCAGTATCGAAGATTAAAGATGTTAAAATAGATATTAGCTATCAAACATATACAGGTACTGGTGAATATGATAGTGATAAGTTACCGGAACAAAGTAAAATTACAAACTTCATTTCTGATACAACCAACAAAGTTAATGCTAGATATACAAATCTGCACAAAGCTGATCCTTCTGAAAAAGATTATAGTACTGATTACTACAATGCTATCAAGATTCCTCACTTAGGAGTATTGAGTGCTGTTGGTAAACTTATAGAAGATAATTCTACTTATGGTGAAGATGGTAAAATCAAATCAGCGTTCGATCGTAACTATGTAGCCATATATGATCTAGATGGATCTTATGGTAAAGCGCAATCATTTATATCATGGTCTGCTGTAAATAACTTCACAGGTGTATTTATTAGTAATAAATATTTTGCATTTAATACAGGTAGTGAATATTATACTACTATCAGCAATCTAGGTACAAATGGATTGTTTGGTAATATCAATAATGCGTACATTGGAGACTTCAAATTATCAGGCACGTTCAATAATTTAAGCGATAGCGGTATGCTTGGTACTACAGTAATAGGTCAAACTTATATTGATAATGTGTCGGCGGAAGATGTGTTAATCAATGGTACAGATAACATTGGTGGACTATTCGGTGTAGTAGAAGGTAATATTAATATCGGTGCTAAGGTATCTATTGATGCTCAGATATCTGGCTTAGGAGGACGAGCCAACACAGCAGGATTGATAGCAGGACAAATGTTAGCTGAGGATCCTAATAATGCTCCTACTATTGAATTCAGAACAAGGGAAGGAGAGCAAAAACTACATGCTACCATTACTAACGCAACATATGCTGGTGGACTAGTAGGACAGATGACAGGCGGTACTATTAATGGAAATAATAGACCTCTTAATATCTATACTATAGCAGATGGTACTCATAATGAGACATTTGGTGGATTCGTAGGTTTATCAGGCAAAGCATCATCTGAAAGTGACTTGGAAACAAGTACTGTTACTATTAATGGATTTGACTTGACTTATGTATGTGCAGGTACTGCTATTCCAACTAATACATTTGGTGGATATATTGGTGTTGTTAATTTTGCTACTAATTTCGTAGGTAATACTCTAAATGTAGAGGGAAATTTAGCAGTTGCTAGCTATCAAAATGAAGGCTTCTTCGGAATGATAGTAGGACATAATAAAGCTGTCGTATATTTAGATCAATATACATTAGATGTGAAAGAAATTTCATTCGAACTAAAGAGTGGAAATTGTGTAGAAAATACGACCAAACAAGGTGCTGGTGTATTGATTGGTTGTCAAGAAAATGGAGGATTGATAATCAAAGAAGGTTGTAAAATCAAGACAAATCTTACAGCGAAGAATATATCTAATCTAGGCGGTATTGCTGGTTATTATAATAATGGTAACATAATAATAAATGGAACTGCCGAAAACGAACTAAAAATAGATGGAACCATGAATGTCGGCGGTATATTCGGTCGAGCTGGAGCGATCTACGAACAAACATTCGGCGGAGAAATTACACATGAAGGCACAACATATCAAGGAAACGGTGATATCCTAGGTGAAAAATGGGCAGAGATTACTCTCACTGGTGGAGAGATGAATGTCGGTGGTATCATAGGACTACTAACTGGAGATATTGGTGAAGATTCTAACGAATCTAATGATGGAGAAGGTGGCGGAGTAGTCGCCTTATCAGAAGGAACAGGTGGAGAACAGGCTATAGGTAATGCATTGACTGTATTGACTAACAATAATCCAATCACGATCTCAACAGGCAGTGGTACTGCTACCAATGTAGGTGGTATCGCAGGTAAGTTTACCGGCACATATGCTGGTGGTACACTAACCAATGAGGCATCGATTGCTCTAGGAAATGGTGCAGTTGAAAGCAGTTCTTCCGACAAGTCAGATGGAAAATTAAAGGCAATAAAATCACAAGGAACTGAAAACAAAGAAATCGTACAAGCAATGAATGTCGGCGGAATATTTGGATCAGTCGGTATACGTGCTACTGAAGATGGTAAAAATAATACTTATACTACCGAAACTGTAACGATTGATATACAAACTGATGAAGTTAAAGCAAATAATGTAATAGTACAAGGATATCAGAATGTCGGTGGTATGATCGGATTTATGTATAAAACTACTATTACAGGATATGCAGATCTAGAAGAATTAAGTGTTAATCAAGATGGAACTATCACTGCTAAAGCACAAGGTAAAGCTATTGAGATAAATCCGCTATATCAAGGTGCTGTAACTGGTGTTATCAACGTCGGCGGTATTGCGGGCTATGCTAAGGATTCTACTATATCTCAGATGGTATCTAGTGCAGATGTTAGCGGTAATGCTAATGTCGGTGGTATTGCAGGTGTTACTGATGGCGGAGTGTTGACATTCAACTATGTACAAGGATCAACTACAGACGCAGTTGAGGTTCGTGGTGTGTATTATGACTATATTACGACAGTTGGTGGAAATAAAGAAACAATCTCATACATTCCTACTAACGTCGGTGGACTAGCAGGATATATGAATGGTGCGGCTCAAAATAACATTCTATACTATACTTATGTCAATAGTGCCAATGAGTCAGATGGTAAGGTTATCAGTACAATATCAAACTTCATGTTAGATAGTAGTAAGATCCCTGAAAATAATATTAAGTCATTCGAAGGATCTACTAGTATTCAAGATAATGATCTAATTATGTTCAACGATCATATCGGTGGATTTGGTGGATTCGTAGGACATTTGGTATCTAACTCTGAGACAGGAAAAGAGCATAGCGGTAACTATATGTATGGTATAGATATCAACGCTAGCCTAGGTATCAATGTCGGTACATATTATGGATATTATGGTAGTGAACTCACTAGTACGTCCAATATCCCAACATTGTATGGCGAATGGGATACGGCTACTAGCACACGTGCGAATACACTAATCGACGGTGCATATAATGTCGGTGGTATTATTGGTTATGTTACTAATAAAATGGTTGATATTTCTAACGAAAATATTAATGGTGAAGCCAACATAAAATTACAAACTCGAAATATAGGTTTTTATATTGGAGGACTATTCGGAAAATTAGATAGTGACAATGTTTCGAATATTAAAATAAAACAAAATTCAGATATAAGTATACATATAAGTTTAATAAACTCATATTATTCTGGAGGATTAATAGGTAGACTATTGATAAAACAAGGCAATAATGTTTTCTCAGGAGAGGTAGATGGAGAAATTCATTTAGGTGCTACTGATATTTATAAAGGACTTAATCATGGAGGTTTAATTGGTCTCTTAAAAGTAACTAACACTGATGATGCTGCTCCAATAAATATTGATGGTAATCACACATATCCATTTACTATCAACACCATAGAAAATCAAAATTACTACGATGGAGATTCTGTATTTGATGTACAAGAAGCAGATGGTTATTATTTAATTGCTCAAGCTTATTACATAAATCAAGATATATTAAATATTAAAGGAAGCGATTTGATTCCAGACTATAATCCTATAAGAGAAAATAATGCAGGCGGATGGCATAAAGAATACACAGGTTTTAGATGTATGCAGAGATGTATTCCAGGTGGTAATGGTGCTGGTTGGGATAGTGTAGCAATAATATTTGATGCTTACAATATTACTAAGGTAGGCACACATACTGTTAAAATAGGTACAGACACTGAAGGTAATCCTATAAATCAAGAGCTAATTTGGTATACAATATATGAAGAATCTCCAGGTGTACCTACTTTATATACACCTATAGGATTCGCGTCATTATTAAGTACTACGATAGAAAATAACAAAGATTATTATGAAATATATTATAAACCTGAAGACGATGTTGATGGTGTTAGTATACTTGATTTTGGAGCAGCTCTTTTTGGTGTAGACACAACAGGTCCTAGCCATTATTATATTGATGCGACTGATGAGACTTCATTTGATAAAGAAGGAATATACACAACTGTTAATGGACACAGGGTTGGATATTATAATGAGCACAACGAAGGAGACGAAGTTGAGGTTGTATATAAAATTGAAAATTATTTACCAGACGACCGTATAGATGGACTTGAATTGGGTGAGATTACTAAAACAGGCAAAGCGACTGATGTATATTTCATATTTGAAAATATTTATGAGGATTCTCGTGATCCAGCGAGAACCGGATCATTATTCCAAGTGAATGGGTATAATACCTATGATAATGAAATGCGTAAGGGATCAGGAAAGTCGTGGGTTCAATATCTAGCAGGATTTATGGATAAATACGGGTGGATCATAGATGCAGGATTATTTGTTATTACAGGTGGTGGCGCTTCGGCAGTGAAATCCGGATTGAAGGCGTTGATAAAAGGAGCATTAAATTTTGCCAAAAAACATTTTGTTGGACTATTGGTTGTTGGATTTTTAGCAGCAAACTTAATGGCAAATCAAGGTGTAGGTAATTATACCTCGAAAAATCTATATGGAAATCAACGTGGCACGAGTGCTGGAATGTTAACTTCTTCGTATACAAGAGAAATATTTGAAAGTAATACAACTGCTATTGATAATACAGTAATAATTAACAATATTCAATATACTTATCACTCAGCAACTCGACCTAAAGATTATTATTCTGCACAATATATAGCTAAAGATAGGAATGGTGCTATTACACCTATGACAAAAGATGAATATTTTAAGTATTTAGCAGATAATGAAGGTGTATTTGAAAATGAGAATTATTTAGATCCAGATAATAAAGAACTTGGTGCAGGTACAAATGAAATAGTCATTTATAGAGGATATGAATATTATAATGGGGCATATTATGCGGCTGCAGATGCAGGAGAGGTTAGCACCTCTAAATATTCTAAGTTTAGAGCAGACGAGTATAAAAATACAGAAGGTGTTCATTATATTAATATTGATGGAATTGTATATGTACATGGAATAAAAGAAGGCGATAACTATTATATTGGAGCACAGAGTGGAGATGGTAGGCCTAGTGCATACACCGGTAATATGATCTCATCTAATGAAGACGGAACTAAATATTATGTAAATGGTGAAGAAATTACGTCTAATGAAGTAAAAGTCGCTATAGAAGGTAATGAACTATCTTATATTAAGACAGATATTATTCCAGATAGTACTGGATATCCTGAAACAGAAACAGAAGTGGCAGGATATGATTATATACAAGGTGGATATTATACAGCGATAGGTCGATATACTGAGGAAACCGCTTTTGCGACATTTGCGTATTCTGGTATTTCTAAGCCGGAAGGTGTAGATGGTATTCATTATATTATGCTAAATGTACAAGTAGCAAATGGAGTGAATGAAGATGGATCGCCTAAATATACTAGTCAGCCAATATATTATACTATAGACTCTAGCGCCCATAATGGTAAAAGTTATAATGAGGCAAAGACCGAGTCTAGTAGTCGACAAATAGAGTCATTGGATGAATTAGGAGGTGATACTGTTAATATTAAGCTGTATTTACATTCATTGTCTAATGTTTATACTTCGACATTGAACGGATATTCAAAACATATGGCTAAGGATAATTATATATATTTACAAGATACAGAGGGAAATATAAAGTATAGTCCTACATATTTCTTATACGAAGGTGGATATAAGATTAAAGGAGAAAAAATATATGTATATAGTGAAACCGTAGAAAAAACGGTAGATCTGAGTATCTTTGAAGGTAATGATGATTATATATTAGAAAATAGAACTGGAAATGATAGTAAAGAAGTTGTCGATATATATAAGTTCGCGAATGATATCGTACTTAATAAAGATAACCTTGCATATTCTCAAAGATTGGTTTCAACTAGTACAGAAGGTAATTATTTGAAATATCTAGTATATAATGACAAAGATGTTCAATTCTATAGCAGATATAAATATTCAATTAATTCTAGTATTTTTGAAGAATTGGAGAATGATCTTAGTGGTAAATGGTATAAACAAGAGGGAAACGCCAATTATACTTTAACTAGCTATGGGTTATACAAGTGGAATGGAGATAGAACGTATTTCACTGAAAGTGTGAAAGTGTGCTTTGGTGGAAGTAGTACGGTTTATTATGAGTTGGCACTAGCGTATGGAGAACGTGGTAATACAACCAACAGCGGTGGTATCAATATTCGATAAAAAAGTGCAAGTAAAACTTGCACTTTTTTAATTATATGAAGATACATTATAATCATTATCGTTATTGCGAAGATCTGATACAACAAGTTTTCCTGCCTTGCTATAAGTAGGAATGTATGAATCTTTGCAGACGGTTGATGTTATTTTAGCTCGATTACCTAGAGCAGTAGGTCCGACTAAAACATTATTCTCAACAACTACAGGAAAAGATGAAAATCTCATTTCGAATTCTAATTCGCCAACATTGTATTCGCGCAATGCTATACCTGTAGAATTTTTTCGTTTTGGGATAATTATTGTGTTAATTTTGTTTGTTTCTTCATCAAAGTCAGTAATAATCGTTAGAACTGAATCATCTGAGTCTCTTAAAATTTCATCACAAACTTCATTGTATACAGTAGAATTAAAATCTTTACTATTACAATAGTTGAATAAATTACTATTGATTGTTGTTTCACTAAGAATAGTTACGTTTTTAGCTCTAGATATAGCATCATTCATGAAGTAAGCTTGATATGTAGAATATCTACCTCCGGAGAATGATAGATATTCGTTCATTTCTTGATCGGTTAACTCATATTTTAACAAATAATTTGAATAATAATTACCATCTTTTACTGCTACTGCCATATATAGATTATTTGGTTCTTCTTTTTTAACAAATGGATTGGTACGACAATCTAATTGACCTGATTTAATAGCAGATATATCATATCCTTCGTCTTCGAGAAACCCAAATGGATGAACATAATTAAGTATATCTGTGGTATAATCTTGATACTTCGCTATCAATTGATTATATTCTTGGTTAGTTAAGACTCCTTGTAATAGTTTACTATATTTTGAATATTTATTAGTCTCGCCACCGTTTTGTCCACTACCGTTTTGGTTGTCGTTGTTGTTTTGATTGTTATTCTCGTTGCCGTTCTCGTTAGTGTTAGGGTCGTTATCACGAGGCGTGCATGCCGGCGTAGTCGCTAGCATAGATGCGAGCATTACTGCGATAAGGGATTTCTTGCCTACATTCTTTATTGCAGATAATAGATTGGTTTTCTTAGCGATTAGGTTTTCTTGAGTATTATTTTCCATTATATTCACCTCGTATATGTATTCAGATTAGCCATAGGCTATTTACCATCATTATATCAAAATGGGGATCATTGTCAAATAAATGGAGGCGGTTTTGAATATTTTTTTTTAAAAAGATTAAGTGTAGATCCTCACGTCACGACTGCGTTGCTCCTCAGGATGACATTGAAATTTGACATTATTACGACTATTGCACATATATTTTATATATAATATCACAAGATTTCAACGAAATATGTGAGAAAAATTTCATTTTTGGGTATTGACAAATTTAAGATTTAAGATATAATATCGATAGATCATTTGGTCCTAATCGGGACATTGGGAGAAAAATATGAAGAAATTTTTAGTTTTCTTAGTTTCTATAGTGGTGGTAGTGTCACTAGGACTTACTACTTATTATTTCCTTAGAAACGATGAAGTGATATCTATTAAAACAAAGGAGATCTTCTGTAATATAGGCGATACTTTCAGTGTGGATTCTCTAGGTATTACTAGAAAGAAACCTCATCACAAGACTGAGTTTGACTACAATGCAGGCGGAGAGACTGTCAATAACGCTATTAGTTATGATTCTGAGTCCAACTGCTATGTGGTATTACCTGAAGCTAAGGGTGATATTACATTAGTCATCGGTACTAACAATAAAAAGTACTCTAAGTTTGAGATAGTGGTACACGTTGGTAATGGTAGTGAAGAGAATCCTTATTTTGTATTTGGAGAATCAGAACTAAACAAAATCGGTAGAGTATATGACCTTAATGCTAACTATGTATTAATGAACAATGTTGCTTTATCTAGCGAATTTAATCCTATTGGATTCAATACTAACAGCAATAGTTGGGTTGGCTTCAGCGGTAAGTTTGATGGTAAAGGTTATACTATTAGCGGAATGAATTTGAATGGTACATATTCTAATGCTGGTCTTTTCTCAACAATTAATGCTGGTGCAGAGGTTAGAGATTTGACTATTGCGAATGCTACTATATCTGGATCATATGCTTATGCTGGAGCTTTGGCTGGTGTGATCTTTGGTAGTGTAGAGAATGTGCTAGTAGAGAATGCTACTATCGAAAATACTAACGATAATAACGTTACAGGTGCATTCGCTGGACTATATAATGGTACTAAACTTCAAGTATCTGCAGTGGAATCTGCTAACATTAATGTATCTGATACTGATCATGCTATTGTTGGTGGGTTCGTAGGTAAAGTAGATGTAGCTACAATCCAAGCAACATATGCTAATGATGTGACTATTACATCTGGTCAGAATTGTCAAGCTATTGGTGGATTCGTAGGTGAATTCGTCATCACTAGCGAGAATGGATCTATCCAACAATCTTATGCTAATACATCTAGTAATACTACTAATTTTGGCGCATTCGTGGGTAAGATCACTGAGTCTGGTACAGGATTTGACGTAGTATCTACTATGCTTAGACATTTGATTGGTAATATCGCTATCCATCATAATGATACTGACATTACTGACCTCGACTTAGTAGGTAGTTATAATGATAAATATTTTGTAGTATTAAATGATGAATACACTAATCGTGCAGTATTCTATAATCCAGAAGCTTCATTATATATGGTTAGAGGATTTAGTAGTGTTGCTGACGCAGTTAATGCTAATTCTTATATCTTCTATGCCGTAGACAAGGCTAATATCAAAATGTGGGATACTGATTATATTTGGAGCATATCTAGTGCTAGACTACCTATGCTCACTATGAATAATCAAGATCCATCTAGTCCATCTGGTGAATATTTCATGAGAGATCTAGATGTTACTGATACTGATGAAGATAATTTCAATAATGTATTCTCTTCAGATATAATTGACGCTAATATCAAATTTAGCGATGTTCAGACTTATGAATTAGATAATCATACTCCAATCAATCTAGTAAATAGTATTATAGATGGTAATGGTTCTACTATTAGAGTGAACCTTGCTAATGCTAAAGATGGCTTATTAGGTTTGTTCGGAAAGATTGACAATAGTACAGTAAAGAATCTTAACATTATTGTTACAAATATGTCAGCTAATGCTACTAATGGTGGTGCTTTGGCGGGTATTATCACTTCTAGTAACGACGTGTCTACATCTCTAGTAGAGAATGTTACTGTTGTATTCGAGGGCGGGATTACTTCAGCTGAGATCAGCAACTTTGGTGGTGTGGCAGGATTCATTGAGAAAACAAATGTCAATAAAGTGCAAGTTTCAGGAGTGAACCTAACTTCTCTCACCAACACTCTAGTAGCAGGAGGTATTGTTGGTATCAATTCAGCATCAAATATTGTTGATGTTAATATTGAAGTATCACTTGCAGGTAAAGCAAAAATTGGTGGTATGGTAGGTCAAAACTATGGCACTATCTTCAATACTACAGGACATGCGACTATCTCTGTATTCAGTGTCGCTGAAAATCGTATTGGTGGTATTGTAGCTGAGAACTTCGGCACTATTGATACTGCTAGAATGAAAGTAAATATTTCTATTCAAGATACTACAGTAGATGTATTCGCAGGTGGTGTGGCTGGTGAGAACTATGGCACTATTAGCAATACAAATATAGTAGGTGCTGGTATATCTGTGGCTAAGGCAATGGGTACATCTATTAATATTGGTGGTATCACTGCTATTAATAATGGATCTATTGTAAATGTTAAGAATGTAATGGAAAACATTGGTACATATTACGAGAACAACAACATTAAAGTTGGTGGTGTAGTAGTAGAAAATAAGGGCACTATTTCTCAAGTAATCGCAGGATCTAATATTAATGGTAATATTGTAGCCGGCGTAGTAGTATCTATGGTTACTAATGGTCAAAATACTATTGATCAAGTATTGGTGGCTAATTACAATGTAGAAACAAAGGCTATTTTAGAAAATACTATCAAGGGCGACAAATATGTAGCTGGTGTAGTATTCGAATTCTCTAAGGGTACTATATCTAACATTCAAGCTAAGAGCAGAATCGAAGGCGCATTGAATAGCACTAGAAGTTCGTTGATTGCTCTAATCTTCCCAAGCGGAGCAAATCTCACAAACGCTACTATTGATAGCGCTATTGTAGGTGCTGGTACAATGTATAGAGAGTCATGGACTGATTATGCTGGAGTAATGGAAAACAACTGGGCTAATACTAAATATAATATATATGATGAACCAGAGAGCGCTGGTATTATGAAGAGTGTAGTGATCAATACTTCTCGTGAAGGTGTGAACAATACTAAGAAAGCAATGGGTATTATACATAGATTCGCAATATTTATTCCTGTAGGTAATACTTACAATGGTAATAGTTTTGTGAAGTATGTAGGCAACGAAGCATTTAATATTAGTAATTCATTCACAGGATCATTCACATTCCAATGCGCATATGATGATTTCTACAAATATTATAACGAAGATACTAAGACATTGACATTTGATTTGAGCACAGTATGGACTGCTGGCAATGGAATTGTATTAAGTTTCGTAGCATAAAAAATATCTGCCAATTGGCAGATATTTTTAATTTTGAATGCAACAAAGCGAAGTCCTAATCTCTCACTTTATTGTACTAACAACAAACTAAGAAATTAGTTTATTATTCATTACCTTGAGATGCTTTTTCTTTCTCATAGGCTGACAAGATCGCAGAAACGATTTGTTCTCTTGTCTCAGTGTTCAATGGGTGTACGATATCTCTATACTCGCCACTTGGTGCTTGCTTAGATGGCATAGCGATGAAATTACCATTAGCTCCTTCGATAATCTTCACATCATGAATAACGAAAGCGTTATCAATAGTGAAAGAAGCTACGGCTTTCAACTTGCTATCTTCTTTAGTCACCAATCTGATTCTGATGTCTGTGATATTCAAGTCTGTTCACCTTCCCCTTTTATAAATTAACTACACCTCTAGAACTTGTAGTCATTATTATTCTAACCTAAAATCTCCATATTTTGCAACTAATTTCACTAGAATATTACTATTTTTATAGAAAAAATTATTTTATAAAATTTACATTTTAAAATAGATTTAGATATTCAGCGGAGAATGTTTTATCATTTAAAAACTCACTAGGTGAAATATCTAAACCGTATGCGATTAGAATAATAGTTTTCAAGTCTATAGATTTTGTGCGTTTCTGCATTATACTTTTTAGTGTTGGATAAGGAATACCACTGGCATTTGCTAAAGAATAAACAGTAAGGTTTTCCTTTTGTCCTAGATAATAATTAATTCTATTTACAACGATATCAGTAATTGTTATTTTCATAGTTTCAACAATCCTTTAGTCTTTTTAATAACTGCTTGTCCAAGTGTCATATATTTAATCCTCTAAACCTAATAAATAATCTGTACTTACCTTGAAAAACAAAGCAAGTCTAATAATGTAGGTTGCCTTTGGTTCATTAATACCTTTCTCCCAGAAATCTATAGATTTTTGAGAACCCCAATTTCTTTTGCTAATGCTTGCTGTGATAGTTTATTTTTATCGCTTGTCCTTAATTCATATAATCTATTTGAAAATTTTTATTTTATACTAATTTTCATATTAGATCTCAATATTAGCGAATTCAAAATCATAACCATCTAAAAATTGACTTAATGACATATTAAAGAAGTGAGCAATAAGTAGCACTGTAGACAATTTTATGTCTTTGGTTTTTTCTTTGAAAATAGATTGGATAGTAGTTTTATCTAAACATGTATCCTTTACTAACCTATATTGAGTCTTATGATTTTGTCTTAACAATTCTTTAGTTCTTTTAGCGACTGCTTGAGTTAAAGTTAATGTATCTTTCATATTTATTATACTTTACCAAACATATGATTCTAAAATAGGTAGAATAAATTCAGCCTATCCATTTGACATATTGGTTAGAGATTTGTTACTATTCAATCGGAGAAAATTATGAAAAATTGTTGTATAATAGGACATAGAAGAATTGCTAATGTTGATATGGTTAGAGAAAGACTTGAATTAATATATTAATTTGATAGAGAATAAAGGAATAGATAGGATCTTGTTTGGTAGTAATGGACAATTCAATAATCTCGCTTTTGACGTATTGAAAAA
Organism: Candidatus Onthoplasma sp.; assembly: GCA_045658505.1. Taxonomy (GTDB): domain Bacteria; phylum Bacillota; class Clostridia; order Christensenellales; family UBA1242; genus Onthoplasma. Next base: position 12,962 of record JAZOUZ010000089.1, read on the forward strand.
ATTAAGAGGACGAAAGATCTACGATATAGTCATGGTCAATTATCTTAGAAAAGGAGAAGTAGGCTGGACTCATGTAGACGAAGAGGCGTTTAGAAGTGTCGGTGCGAATGTTAAGATTAATAGATATTATGATGAAATAATCGAAGATGATAAAGTAATGAATGTTGGAATTAGAAGATCATATGTCGTGAGAAATCAAAAGATGATAGATGATAGCGATATATGTCTATTTTATTATGATCCACACTACGAAGTATCAGTAGGTGGAAATAGTGGAACAAGAATGGCGTATGAATATGCAATGAGTCAAAATAAGAAAATAATTTTGATTTAGATCCATTTGCTCAGGATTACAAAAATATCAAGAAAAGAATGTCGCGGGCGACATTTTTTTCATATGTAAAGATATGAATAAAATAGAAATTAGATCAGTGTTGTTTTTAGGCATTGGTGGGGTTAGTATGCATCAGTTGGCCTGTGCTTTTTTTGATTTAGGTATAAAAGTGTTTGGCTATGATGCGAAAGAAAGTAAATTCACTAATATATGTAAAGAGAAAGGAATCAAAGTAGTAAATAAATTTGACAAAGATATTTGCAATGTAGACATATGTATCAAAACAGGTGCTATCAAAGATAATAAATACATTCAATATCTAAAGAAAAATAATGTGAAAATAATAGATCGTGCGGTGGCACTAAATTGGCTAAGTAAAAAATTCAAGCAGGTCATCGCGGTCGCTGGTACACATGGTAAGACTACTACTGCTACATTAATATATGAAATGTTAAGGCAGGGTGGAAAGAAAGTATCTAGTCATATAGGTGCGGACATTGCTAATTCTAGATTTTCATTAGGCGATGATTATTTAGTGATAGAGGCGTGTGAGTATAATAAAAGTTTTTTATCACTTTATCCCGATATTGCAGTGATCACCAATGTGGAAGCAGAACATATGGATAGTTATGGCAGTATTTTTCAGCTGAGATCGGCATTTATCTCATTTATACGAAGAGCTAATATTAGACTCGTGTTTAGAGAAAAGAGTACGAGATTTTTATCTAAGTATAAAGGTGTAGAATTTGTTAATGAAAATATAGATATCAAGCCAAAATTGCATGGAGAGCATAATAAGAAAAATATATCGTTGGCTGTGGCAGTCGCACGAAGACTCGGGGTAGACGAGAAGAGTATTAGAAAAGTGATTAGTACATTCTCAGGAGTAGAGCGAAGATATGAGAAAATCGGTAAACTACGATCTATGAATGCATATATAGATTATGCTCACCATCCTACAGAATTAAAGGCTTTTATAGATACATTCAATGTTGACTATCCAAATAATCTTATCGTATTTCAACCGCATACATATTCTAGGACGAAGATGTTTGTAAAGGATTTTGTATCCACATTGAAGAATGTAAAAAATTTGATTCTATATAAAGAATATCCTGCGAGAGAAAATGCTAATCAAGGTATGAGTGCGAAGGAACTGTATAGTATAACGAAACAATATAATTCAAACGTAAAATATTGTGCAAGTATTAAAAATCTCAAGAAAAAAATTATAGATTTTGATGCTGTGGCATTCGTCGGTGCAGGGGATATTGATATGATCGCTAGGAAGATTATCTCAAAAGATCAAAAACAATCCAAAAAAACACTTGACAAATAGAAAAATACAATGTATAATCTTCTTGCTAGAATTTTAAGGAAAGGAATGGTTTCCTTAATTCCGAATAGCTCATTGTAGAGCGAAATCAGTCTAATAAGGAGAGATATATGAATAAAGAAATCCAACCTAATTATGTAGAAGTTAAGTTTGTATGTGCTTGTGGTGCTGAATTTGATGGCAAGACTTCTAAGCCAGGTGTGAAAGCTGGAGATTTAGTGAAGTTAGAAGTGTGTGATAAGTGTCACCCATTCTTCACTGGTCAACAAAAATTGGTAGACACTGAAGGTAGAGTAGATAAGTTCAATAAGAAACACAACTTAAAATAGCGTAAATACGTGGCTTCTTTTTTGCATGGAAAGTGGTCGCGTATTTTTTTTATCTTTGAGAGAAAGATATATATGTCATAGTGTTGAAAATGTATAACTTATTCTGTCATCATGAGGAACGCAAGTCGGA
>JAZOUZ010000090.1:0-4613 GCA_045658505.1 Candidatus Onthoplasma sp.
CGTGCGTTTTTGCTAGCGCTTGTGGCGATAAATATTCAAAGTTGCAATTTAATATCATGTATGCTTTCGCCAGCGATGCGGAAGAGTGGTTTGATGCGAGCGATGGCATAAATGCTAACTTTGGTGAAGGTGGAGAGTTGACCATGGTGAATGGTAGATCGGAGATCTATATCAAAGTTGATATTAAAAATGTGAAGAAGAAGCATGTTGGGCGTATTACTGTTAGTAAGTCTCAGATAACGACCACTGGTGTAGATTTCGCTAATATCAATGTAAAAGAAAATGAAGTCTTCAGTGTTGGTATTACGGGTATAGCGAATACTACATTGAATTTCTATGAGAACAATTCGGGTAAGTCTACCTCGGTTGATCTAACTGTGTCTAAGAGCTTGGAAGATTTGGTGTTGAATCCAGATATTGTGCCTGCATTGTCTCTACGAACTGATAGTCCTACCGAACCGGTAATGATGAGATTGGATAACCTTAATAATATTCTTTATTATCCTTTGAATGAAACCAATGAGTTAGGTGTTGAATATTCACTTTTGTCATTGGGTTATTATGAGAATGGTGAATATAAACCGACAATAGATAGTGTAGGATTGGCTCCTTACATTACTCTTGTGAAAGAATCTAATGAATTAACTGTTAAAATCAAGGTTAAAGTTGATGATAACTCTTTCTTCAGTGATACTGCATATGTCTTGAGAGTTGGAGCACAGTCTCTTTATCATGAAGATAAAAAAGTTGAATTTGATATTTATTTCGTAGAAGGTACAGAGCCTGCTCCGGTAGTAAGGTATTTCGATGAAGAAAAAGGAGCAAGGATAGAAGATCCTATTAGACTATATCTAAATAGTCCTGAGGGAACCCCATACACATCTACTACATTATATATTGACGCTGAAGGTGAGAATGGATTAGGTGAATTAGGTAGTATATATAAGATTGGTGCAGAAATAGCTGGTGGTAAAGTCATCAAATACCAGCCGGTGATATATGTTGATGGAGAAAAATATGATTTCGATTCGCCTACAGGAATGAATGGATTAATAATAAGTGATAAAGGCAACTCTCTATATCAAGTTAGTGCGTTTGATAGAGTGAAATATAAGAATAGTATATCGTTCGCTTATGAGTTAGAGGGTATAGAAGTAACTCGTACTGTTCCTGTGCAGAAGACGGAAATAGAAGTAATAAAGAGCGTATTGCCATCAGGTATAATGATTGATGGAGTTACATATCAAAATGGTAGCGAAATCAATAGTACGATATATGATTATGATGGTGCTGAAGGAAAACTAATAACATTATCGGCTGTGCCTACAGCGTATGATTCTAATAATCTCTTGACTGCTAAAGAAACTATAATAATTCAGAAAAATGATAATTTCATTTTGACATATCCTGATGGTTCGGATTTGCCAAATTATGTGAGCGATGAGGCGAATTACTATGCTATTAATTCTGGCGATAGTATTTTGGTAAAATGCGTGGCTGGCGAAGATGTGAATTTGGTAATCAAAACAAAATGTCTTCCATCTGAGTATAATGGAGAAACTTTAATTCCTGATATTACTAAGGATTTTGTTTCTGTTTCTATAAAATTTGAAAGAAAAGTAACTGCAGATAGTATTGAATTCTTTGATTCAGCTGAGTGCGAAGATGAATTGGATCATAATAGTATCTTCCGCATTTTGCAAGGTGACGCTGATGGACATACTAATCTATATATCAAAGCATATTCAGATGGTGTAATAGCAGGCGAAACTTTAGTATTGTCTAGTGAAAATAATAGTATCAAATTTATAGACAACGATGGAAAGGAATTAACTACCATAGGATTGGATAATGTGTCAAGTGTTAAATTTGATGACTATACTCTGTATACAATTATGATCAAAGAAACAGTGGAAGGCGTTCGAGATTTCATTACTTTGAAGATTGATGATCGTGAGTTTGGTCCAATCGTGGTAGAGAGCGTATATGCGCTTGATGCTGAGAATCTATCTGTGGAGATTGATACAAACTCAGCCAATGCTATGAAAGTGTCTTCGAATACGGTCGATAATGATCATCAAAACTTCGCTATAGCAAGAAATGAGAAGATCGGACTTAAGATTCAAGAAAATAAGAGCGTGGCTAAGGGTATCTCGAAGATCAGTCTTTCTTCTATTGCTAAGACTGGGAATTATAACAGTGATTATTTCAATGATAATATATCGTTCCCAGATGGTCGCGAGATTGTGAATGGTAATATATTTTCAGTGCAGAGTGTGTCTGATAAGACTTGTGTAGTAAATTTAAAGATTGCATATTGGTTTGTAGAGAACAACGAGATCAAATCGGGTGAAAAAGACATTGTACTAGAGTTCGCAGTCTACAATCCTATCGCTAGAATTGAGTTGACATTGAGTGATAATGAAATAGCGTACGTGAATAGTTTGTATGATTCTAGTCTTGATGTAGAATTTGAGGCTAAAGCTAATAGAGATATTCCTACTGATGACATCTATTTCAGCGAGAAAGATGACAAGGAAAAAGTAAAGGACATATCGGGTATTTATAAACTTTCATTCATGTTGAAGACAGAAAATAGTGGTGTAGCATTTGATAATGGAACTTTTGCGGCTAGATATAATGTTGGTGGTGAATCAACCTCACTTGATGAAGAAAAATTAAGTAAATTGCACAACAAAGAGTTTATTGAGATTGGTACTTATCTTCATGGTAATTTGATCATGGGTCTTAATAAAGTGCCTAATGTAGAAAAGTTCAAAATAATATTCATGGCATCTTTATTAGGCGGTGAAAGCAAAGCATTAGGTGAAGAGAATGTAATTATCAAGTCTGTAAATAAATCTGATAGTATTTCGTTCGCTGGTATTGATCTAAAAGATAGTGAGATCGTGTCTGATCAAATAGCAGAATATGAACTCCGTATGACCTACATGGATAAAGATACGAAAGAAGATTCTAAAGAGTTTGATGCGACAATCCATTTTGGTACTGACGATGGTATTAGATATAATGATTTGTTATATTCATTATACGAGATCGATGAGATGGGTAATGTAGATTACTCTGAAGAGGCTATTAATAGTAATATTATCATTAGTGAAAACAATGGACATTTCGTAGTTACGGCTAAGAATGTCGGTGGTAGATATTTATTGGTAGTCAAGGCGAAAGATTCTTATGATGGTTCAAACTTTACGAATCAGCAAGCTATCGCTATTCGTATAGACGATGGTAGTGAAGATTATAAATATTTAGTAACTAGTCCTACAGAATTTAACTACATAGAGAAAGACTTGACTGCATATTATGAGTTAGGCGCTAATATAGAATTGGGAGTTATAACTAAAGTCTTTGGATACAGTGCAACATCTACTGCGACTGCTTTTACAGGCGGAATAGATGGTAATGGATATACATTGACTTATGAGATAGGTTCTCAATATGCTCAGATATCTGAAGGTAATGTAATATCTCTATTCGCTATCCTTGGTAGCGGAGAAGGCGTTAACAAGAAGACTGCTAAGATTAGCGACTTAAATATATATGTAACATTCAAAGTACCAACTAATGAGACTACACCTTCTCCTACAGGTAAAGATCTTATTGTGTCTGGATTCGCGGGACTCGCTCAGTCTGCAGAGATCGATAATGTTGGATTGTTGATAAATAAAGAATCCAGTGTGAAGGCAAGTGTAAGCACTAATGATAACATCTACTATGGTGGACTGATCGGTATCAACAAGGCGACTATCACTAACTCAAGTGTAGAATATGAGAGTGAAACTACTATTGATATCGATGCTAATAAAACCTCTTATATTGGTGCTATGGTAGCAATTAATGAAGGATCGATCGTAGGTAACTATGACGGAAAAGAAGATTTAGATACTATTGCTCCAGATATTCGTACTTGGCTCAATGTGTCTTGTGCTGGTAATAACTATCTAGCTGGTGGTGTTGCTGGTGATAATGCTGGTACTATCTCTAAGATGATGATTAGTGGTAAGATAATTGCTAATAAAGAAGCAAGCGTAGAGCCTAATGGATATTTAGGTGGTGTAGCAGGTAATACTAGTGGAAATATCTCTACTATTGCTGTATTGGCTTTAGATCTAAGTACTGATTGTCTAGCTGTGGCTGGAGCTGCTGGTAGTGCAGGAAATACTACATTAAATAATGTGAAAGTAATTAATGTAGAGTTTGAGTATGCTTTGAATACTTACTTTACAGGTGCTATTACAGGCTCTAGTATTGTGGCAGGATTGGTGGCTAGTGGTAAGAATACTACTATAACTTACTCAAGTGTAGAGAACTTCGTACAAAAGAAAGATTATTTTACTCTAAATGGTAAAGAAGTATATGGATTAATGTATGGTGAAGATAATACAGGTAATGTATATAATTCGTTCGTATCTGCTGATCTTAATACTAGTGATACTCTAGACATTACTACTAATGCTACTGAGGCTAATACATATTTCATAGGTAATGTGGCTGGTGCTACAGTCTCTAATACTACCAATACATATGCTGTAATAGGTGGTGAGTTGTATTATAATGGCGATACTCAGTTGACATTGTCTATGAGTGCT
>JAZOUZ010000091.1:0-1937 GCA_045658505.1 Candidatus Onthoplasma sp.
AAAATATTGTATCACATTATGTAGCGCTTCATCATTATACAAATATATATCATCTAACCTTTTGTTTTTAGTTATTAATACTTCCATCCTCTCTCCTTTTAATCAAACTTTTTTAGCCGGCAATGATAGATTTTATCAAAAATCAAACACGCCGTCAATTTACAATATTCATAATTTCATAAAAAATTTCGGCAATCTTGACAAAATAGTCATAGAATTGTCGAAATCTTCATAGTAACATTTAGATCTATAAGCTTTGTGAATGGCGTGATTCTGCTTTTCTTCCCCAAAGAACGCCCTTAGGCAATGCGAAACTTAACTTCTCTGCGTCGAATTCTTCAGTACGGACAATCAATTCTCCATATGGAGTCTTGGCAGTTGCTTTCACAATACTAATCATACTATCTTGATTCTCGCTTACTTGAGGATCTCTAAACTTTACATTAACTTCAGACTTACAATCTGTTAGACTATATGGTGTCTCATTCTTTATAACTGGGTACAATAATCCTACACCAATCATCTCCCAACCAAAAGACTCTATATCTGCCACATCATACTTATACTCTCTATTGTTGTAACATAAGTCTACTGTATTTACTTTTACTAACATAATTTTCTCCTTCTGGGGTTAGACCCCGACTCAGTCGTTATATAGTATAACACATCTATTCGATATTGTCAATATCAAATTTTCATAAAAAATGTCAACCATTAGATTGACATTTTAACACTAGCCGTTACTTACTCTGATCTGACCGAAGCCAAGTTCCACTTCGCTATTACGACCGAACATTTCAACCATACAAGTAACCTTTTGATTTTCTTCATCTACTGCAATAACATTTCCTACAAAGTTAGCTAGTGATCCATCGATAATCTCTACGATATCTCCTACTTTTACCTCTAATTCGTATTTAGTCTCAGCAGTGTTGCCTCCATCTACGCCAAGTCTTCTAGCTTCTTCATCAGTGATACATATAGGACGACCTTTAGGGCCAACGAATCCTGTAATGTACTGTGTACGAGTCACAGCATGCCAAATATCGTCGCCATACATCATCTTCACTAAGATATATCCAGGCATAGTCTTCTTAGGTACTAATACTTTTTTACCACGCTTCTCTTCTAAGACATCTTCCATTGGTATTACGATCTGGAAAATACGATTTTGTAGATTGTATTTATCTACAGTGATCTCTAAGTTTTGCTTAGCAATATTTTCATAACCAGAGAATACATGCAATACATACCACTTAGGTTCTTTATCAATATTCTTATCTACTATAGCCATAAATTCTCCTTACGTCCTAAAATAATAAGCCTGTAAGCCATGAACATAGTCTATCTACACCGAAAATAACTAAAGTGAATACTATTACCACTGCCAACACGATACCAGTTTGCTTTACCACGTCTTTAAACTTAGGCCATGATACTTTCTTTAGCTCGGCGCCTGTGTCTTTTAGCGCCTTAGCCACCTTGCTTGACTTCTTCACTTTGTCTTTCTTTTTCTTAGCTACATTCTTAGCCTTTACTTCGACCACTTTGTTAGTAGATTTATTTTCTACCACCTTCTCCTCTGTTTGAAGAGTTTCTTTTTCGTTAGACATATTCACCTCTACTTAGTTTCTTTATGCTTTGTAGTCTTTTGACACTTAGGGCAATACTTGTTGATTTCTAATCTGTCTGGATCGTTAGCCTTATTCTTAGATGTGTCATAATTTCTCATCTTGCATTCAGTACATTCTAACTGAATCTTCTCTCTCTTAGATTTAGTTTTCTTTGCCATATATTCTCTCCTTAAATTCAAATAAGTCTTAAAAAAACACCCGTTCGGATGTATTTTTCTATGATTATTTTAGCATAAGAATATGATAATGTCAACATATATTTAAAAATTTTTTACTTTTATTTATATATCTTCAATCCATTTT
>JAZOUZ010000092.1:0-13727 GCA_045658505.1 Candidatus Onthoplasma sp.
AGTACTGAACTATATAATGGATCTGGAATCACATCACCGTTTATAGCCGCATTTCTTCTTGACATATATTTCTCCTTTTATAATATTGTAATTTCACCAATAATGCTATTTAAATTTTCTTTCTAATATAAAAACCTATTAGAAGAAGGAAAATGAGTAATGAGAGAAAACCTTGGTTGTCTCTCATAGCAAGTAGGACACCACCTAATAATGAAGTTTTGCTATTGCAAAACGATTAATAAAGGTGAGTGGACTACTATTTAGGGCGTTTTGCGCCGTATTTACTTCTACCTTGTTTACGCTTTTGAACAGCAGCAGTATCTAGAGCACCACGAACTACATGATATCTTACACCTGGAAGATCTGGCACACGACCACCACGTACTAATACTACGTTGTGTTCTTGAAGATTGTGACCCTCTCCTGGGATGTAACAAGTAGTTTCTTTGCCGTTAGATAAACGCACTCTACAAATCTTACGCAAATCTGAGTTAGGTTTCTTAGGTGTAGTAGTTGTAAGTGTTAGACATACACCACGCTTTTGTGGACATTCGTCTAAAAGAATAGACTGAGATTTCTCAGTTTGTTTTACTCTACCTTTTCTAACTAATTGATTAACTGTAGGCATTATATTCCTCCTTGTTGAATTTTAGCAACCACTTTTGGCAAAACTATGCCAAGTTTAGACAAAGCAGCATTTGTCTTTTAACGGATTTATTATACTAAATTCAAGTACAATTTGTCAATAGTTTTTGGTAATTTATATATAGATTTTTAGGCTTCCCACTAAAACTTTTGTTCGCAGTGGGAGAAAGGCGAGACCGCTAATATGTCTACGATCGCGACTAGCGATCTGACTATAAGGCGAGTCTCGACGCTGTCAATACTTTTTAATAATTTATACTTGATTTTTAGGGTTCCCACAAGAACTTTTGTAGCAATCTACACCATAACACAAAAAAAAGAAGCATTTCTGCTTCTTTTTTTGATTTTTTCATTTTATATAGTTTCTGTATATGGCGTTGCCATCTCGAAGTAAATCATTAATGGAGTACCATTCGCACGCTCTCTTACTACCCAAGACTCGAAGTCTTCTTCGGTCTCTCCCACTCGACTAACTGCAAAAGTCATCATAAACGCTGCAGAATAATCTCCATATCCCATTATACCTTCATCGGTACGATCTTTATAATAACCTTCATCAAATCTATAATTCAAATGTGAACAAAGAATTTTAGCATTGTAAGTATCTACTGATGGTGGATTAATAAATTGAGTATTATTCATGTATACAGACACATAATTTTCGTCGCTATTATTTACAAAACTATAATTTTTTGACGTATCAAACATGTAAGTATTCACATTCCTTGTGATAGTCTTAGTAGAGCCATTATAGGTATCGAATGTATCTCCTGTAGTATATAGCGCCTTACCATTCACATATGAGTAGATTGCTTTCTCATAAGGCTCATAATCAGTAGGACTCTCTCCTATCTCGATTTGGATGTCTTTGATAGTGAAGTCCCGTGACGTCTTGGGACTAGAATAGTCAGACAATTGCAATCTAATCCATGTGATTTGACCATCATATAGAGTCGATAACGCTGGCACTGTAATATACATTAGATGATAACTTCCATCATTTGGACATTTATTGGTTTTATCAATCTTATTGCCCAATAGAGTAGAGTTACTATCATAATAAGAGACTGATACATGTGCAGAACCAACAATATCGTTGACCGTTCTTCTCATTTTATATGATACTACTGTAGGATTATTCCACATAACATCAAATACTTCAGGTCCTAAATTCACATTATCATTGCTGTTATATCCATAAGACAAATCAGACTTTATCATTATATTAGTCGCCTCACTAGTATTATTATCATCTGCACCTGTCGTGAAGTGTCTATCTTGAATGCCAGTATATACATTCTTACTAGCAGTCGCGTATTCAGTATATGGAGTCTTTAGTCGATACCACAAAGTTACTGGTGTACCCAATGCGTATTGCTCAGCGAGATATGCTTTGAATTCGTCTATACTAGATACCCCAAAACCTTCAAAGCAATTTGAAAATCCTAAACAACTTCCATTAGCATTCGTTGTTTCTGCTCCGAAATAACTATTTTGTGATCTTGATGGTGCATGACTACATAAAACATTATAATCATTAGGCATACCGTATTGAGCAGCCTGTACATTAAATAAAATATGTGGAGCATACTGAGTCTGCCATACTTCATTACCTGTCAATTCAAGTTTATTGATATTTCTAGTCACTACACCAGTACTATAGTCAATAGTATCTTCTGCCTCTGAATAGGCTTGCCATGATGTAGCAGTAGTGCCGCTCTCTATTTGAAATTGATATGTTGTTAAATTCGATATATTACCAATAGTACCTGTAATGAATTTCATATATTTAGCATTTGCCGGTGCTACAATATATCCATTGACACTCCAAGTGGTTGTTGAAACAAATTCATCACTTGCGCCATAAAAGAACGCTCTTAAATTCAAATTATTTGTATTACTTTGAACAAATGCATCACCATTTTTACAAGGTATTTCATACATACTTCTAAATTGATTATTTGAATCAGCAGGTTCCCCTGTTGTTTGATCAAATATACCTAATTCCATTGCATTAGTATTTAATAAATTCTTACTGGTTACAATCTTCATCAATGGCTCACCACTAATTTGAGCCATGTTAATATCAGCCTTGTATGGCTCATACTCAGTAGCAGTAGATCCTGCTTCTAGCATTAGGTTGGTTATAGTAGCAGTATGACCTTCACTACCTGCCCACCAAAAGTCATTCGCATATAGGTGTATTATATCCCAATCTCCTGTTACTGTAAATGTATGGCTACCTCCATTTGCAGCTAAAAGACAATTTTTACCATTTTCTCCATTTCCGATGGCAAATGCTGGTTGTACGGTTCCTGTGGTAGTGGCACTAGTCCAACTAAGAGTATATGTACCTGCAGGTATTACTGCATCTTGACTAAAAGCCTGTAAAAACTCTAAATTTGCTGGTAAATTTAATAAATTTTTGCCTGTATTATTAGATTGATTATGCTCTGCAGTCTTACAGATATAGTAGCTAGCATATAGTTTTGGATTCACATATGTACTAGTACGTTGTAGATTAGTTTGGCTTCCATATGCTGTCATAGTGATATTAGCAGTAGCATTAGCATACTCTGTACCAACAACATCTCCAGGTATAGTCCACTTAATATTAGTATCTGCTGTACTACCTGTAGTCAATAATGTAGGAGTTGTAGCATTACTTGAAAAATTCGAATTTACTTCTTGTCCATAAATATTGTACCATTTATTATAATGAAGTGTGGTAGCACCCGTTTTTTCGATACTGATATCTACATTCACCAATACGTAAGCCTCGTGAGTACCATTATTTTTTATCTTCACACCGGATAGATCGATAATATCTCCGGGATTAATCTTATTTACGAATTTAGTATCGAAATTAGCATCTGTGAGATAATTATCACTACCATCTACGAATGCTACAGATATTCTACCGAAAGAAGTATCAACTTTTAGTTGGGCACTAGCAGTAAAGTATGCAAAAACAACTCCCGCCACCGCTATACAAAGAAAAGCCAAGGCATAGAATGCTACAAACATGATCTGCTGACCTTTGGTGCGTTGTTTTCCAAATTTTGAAAACTGAATATCCGCCCTCATTAAATCCCCCTAATATATCTTTTGGAATCTATTAATAAAAATGCTAAAAATACTAATATTTTCCCTATTATTTTATTAATTCTAACAAAACAAAACATTAAAGTCAAAAAAATTTAATAGAAATTAAAAAAAAATGACCACGTTGGTCATTTTTATTTTTCAAATTTGTCTTTTGCTAAATATAATGCTTAAATATCGCTATTTGTCTTTTACATTCAGCAATGCTTAAATTTTTATTTTTGAACTAGATAAGTTCGATAATGCACATTTCAGCATTGTCACCCTTACGCTTACCGATCTTTAAGATACGAGTATATCCGCCACCTTGACCTACTTCTTTAGCACGAGCAGCATATTTTGGAGCTAGTACATTGAAGATCTTCTCAAGAAGTGGATTCTTGATATTATCGATACGAGCAATGAAGTCAGCCTTCTTCTCGCCTGGCTTACGCTCTTCTTTTACAGAATAAGTCTTAGCCATTATCTTTCTACGAGCAGCAAGTTTCTTAGGTCCATCGTTCAATACTTCACGATTAACTTTCTCGCCCTTAGCGTTAACTGTAGTCTTGGTAACATTCACTACATCTTCATAAGAATTAATAGCAAGAGTCAAAAGCTTCTCAACGTAACTCTTCAATGACTTAGCTCTAGCTAATGTAGTTTCGATCTTACCTTTCCATAGAAGATCAGTAGCCTGATTTCTCATGATAGCCAATCTTTCTTCTGTAGGGCGTCCTAACATTTTAACTTTCATGTTTTCTCCTTTATAGATTTTAGAATTTTATTAATAATTTTCGTTGCCTTCAAGGACAATGCCATAAGACTCAAGCTTATTGATAACTTCTTCCATAGATTTAGCACCCATGTTACGAACTTTCATCATTTCACCCTTAGTCTTCTTAGCCAAGTCTCCGATAGTATCGATACCTGCTCTCTTCAAGCAGTTGTAACTACGAACACTTAATTCCATTTCCTCGATAGGTTTCTCGAATAATTTAGTTCTCTCATCTTCTTTTCTAGCTACTAGAATATTCATGCCGTCCATACCTTCTACAAGGCTAACGAACATAGTAGCATAATCATTTAGAAGCTTAGCAGATAGAGCAACTACTTCTTTGGCACTAACTGTACCACGAGTTTGAACATCTAGAACAAGTTTGTCAAAGTCTAGACTACGACCAACACGACTAGATTGCACTTCGAAATTTACACGCTTAACAGGAGTAAATAAAGAATCGATAGCGATATAGTCAACTTCGTCTGAGAAGTCCTTATTCTGACTAGCAGGAACGAATCCTCTGCCACGACCAACATAAAGAGTCATGTCAACATCTGCATCATCATCTAATGTACAAATGTATTGGTCTGGATTAGCAATAGATATGCCATCACCACACTCAATGTCCCTAGCGTACAATACTGCAGGACCTTTCTTACTCAAAGTCATTACACCTTTGAAATCAGCTTCTGTACTTTCAGTTTTCACAGCTACAGCCTTCAAGTTCAATACAATGTCTGGAACATCTTCTGCTACACCTTTAATAGTAGAGAACTCATGTAATACATTTTTGATCTTAATACCAACTATAGCAGCACCAGGAAGAGAAGATAGCAATGTTCTTCTCAACATATTACCGATAGTAATGCCAAAACCTTTCTCAAGTGGCTCTACAGTAATAATAGCTTGTGCACCATTGTCTTGTTCTTCTAAAAGTATTTTTGGTTGTTCGATTTCCATCATAATCTTTATCTCCTATTATCTTGAATAAAATTCTACAATCATGTGTTCTTTGATATCTAAGTCAATATCTTCTCTTTCTGGAAGAGCCAATACCTTACCAGTAAGGCTATCAGTATTGAATTCTAACCACTTAGGGCTATTAACTTTTACACCTTTCAAACTAGCGAACATTTCAAGACCTTGCTTGCTGTCTTTTACAGCAATTACATCGCCAACTTTCACTTGATAAGAAGGGATATTTACTTTCTTACCATTAACAGTGATGTGACCATGGTTAACGATTTGTCTAGCTTCAGCACGAGATGAACCAAGACCTACACGATAAACAACGTTATCAAGTCTCATTTCTAACATCTTCAATAATTCGAAACCTGTATTTCCCTTGCTATTAGCAGCCTTTTCATAATAGATTCTGAATTGTTTCTCAAGCATACCATATGCTTTTCTTACTTTTTGTTTCTCTCTCAATTGTAGAGCATAGCCTGACATTTTCTTCTTGCCAGCGCCGTGTTGTCCAGGGACAGTAGGACGCTTATCAAAAGAACACTTAGTCAAACATCTCTCACCTTTTAGGAAAAGCTTACAACCTTCCCTACGGCATTGTCTACAATCTGCACTAGTATATTTTGCCATGTTTTCCTCCTATAATCTTCTCTTCTTAGGTGGTCTACAACCGTTGTGCGGGATTGGAGATACATCTTTGATCATTGTAACTTGTAATCCTGCAGTACCTACTGCTCTAATAGCAGATTCACGTGCAACACCTGCACCCTTAACAAATATAGCAACCTTAGTAACACCGAACTTGCTAACGTTCTCAAGACACTTCTCAACTGCCTCTTGAGCTGCAAATGGTGTAGTCTTCTTAGCACCACGGTTACCAAGAGCACCCGCACTGCATTGAGCCAAGGCATTACCTTGACTATCTGTAAGAGTTACTAATGTATTATTAGCGTTAGCAAAAATGTGAACTTGTCCTTCACCATTGCTTACTACTATTTTCTTTTTCTTTGTTTCTTTCTTAACAGCCATTATTTAACTCCTTATTTCTTCTTATTAGCTATTGTTTTCTTAGGACCCTTGCGTGTACGAGCATTTTGTTTGCTAGATTGTCCACGAACAGGAAGATTAGCAATATGACGAAGTCCACGATAGCATCTAATTTCTTTTAATCTCTTAATATCAAGAGCTACATCTTTTCTTAATTCACCTTCTACGACAAAATTAGCCTCTAGGTATTTACGGATAGAAGCGATGTCATTTTCATTAAGATCTTTTACTCTTGTGTCTGGGTTGATACCAGTAGCAGCCAAAATCTTGTTCGCACTTGCTCTACCGATTCCGTAGATATAAGTAAGACCGATTTCAACTCTCTTTTCATTAGGTAAATCCACGCCTGATATACGTGCCATGTTATTTTTCTCCTTTATAAAAGTAATTTATTTTTATCTGTTAGGATAAAATTAAAAGTAATTTATTTTTATCTGCTAAGATAAAATTAAGTGACGATTGTCTTGTGATATTAATCACTAAATATATACTCTCACAATATCAAATTGCCGCGAGATATTGTGTCAATTTTCGAACTCAAAATTAACCTTGGCGTTGTTTGTGCTTAGGTGACTTTGAACAGATAACCATAACTCTACCGTTACGCTTAATCACCTTACACTTATCGCACATTGGCTTAACTGATGGTCTAACTTTCATTGTAGTTTCTCCTTTATAAATTTAGTTCTTGTCACGCCATATGATACGACCTTTGGTCAAATCGTATGGACTCATCTCGACCTTCACCTTATCACCTACTAAAATTCTAATGAAATTAGTACGCAACTTACCTGAGATGTAAGCAGTGATGATGTGACTATTCATTATCTGAACTTTGAAATTCATGTTGCCTAAAACTTCGACAACTTCGCCTTCAGCCTCGATAACATCTTCTTTCGACATGTTTACTCCTTTACTTTATATACTTTAATCATCTTATAGATTTCTGTATTGGTAGAGATTGGTGAATTTATCTTCTCGATAATACTATCATCATGCCCTACCTTCATCAAGTGTTTTGGATTCTTTAGTTTTGGCTTATCTTTCTTTCTATATCTTCCATCTATTATAGCAAGATATCCGGATTTGTCAATACTTACTACTATAAAAGGTCGATTTTTATCATGTCCTGACATGGACACTACTATATCGCCTACTCTTAATTCGTTCTCCATAGCACCTCTATAAAGTCAATATTTCTACACCGTCTTTAGTAATAAGAACAGTGTTTTCGTAATGTGCACTGGTCTTGCCGTCCAATGTAGACACTGTCCAATCATTGTCTTCAAGACACACATCTCTTTTGCCTAAAGTAGACATTGGTTCGATTGCCAAGGTCATACCTTCTTGAAGTACAATACCTGAATTGTACTTACCATAATTCGGAACTATCGGATCTTCGTGAAGTTCACGACCGACTCCGTGTCCCACTAATTCTCTCACTACACCATAACCACGATCTTCGAGATAAACTTGAATACGATGGCTAATATGGCCTAGTTTTGAGCCTGCTTTAATACCATCAATGCCTGCGAAGAATGATTCCTTCGTAGCTTGAATTAGATTAGAATTTTCAACAGAGATATTACCTACCGCGAAAGTTCTAGCCGCATCTGCATGATATCCTTCCCAAATAACGCCACAATCGATGCTAATTATGTCGCCTTCTTTTAATGGTATATCAGTACAAAATCCATGTACTATTTGATCGTTTACACTAGCACAAATAGTATATGGAAATCCCTGATAATTTAAAAAGGAAGGTTTTGCGCCTTTATTTAGGATATATTCATATGCCAAATCATTAAGGCGCGAACTGGTTTGGCCAGGATAGACAGATGCCTCTAACATGTCAAGACACTCTTTCAAGATCTTGCCTGCTATACGCATCTTGTCTATCTCGTCATGTGTTTTAATACTTATACTCATTATTGATAACCTTCAAAACATGCTTAAGAACTTCATCTGGGGTACGATTTGCATCGATGTCCACGACTACACCCTTATCTTGATATCTAGCGAGTAATGGATAAGTTTCGTTATGATATAGTTCGAATCGTTTATTGATTGCTTCCTCAGTATCGTCTGTTCTAGAAGATAATACTCCATTACACTTTGGACAAATGTTTGAACTAACATCTTGTTTCTTAGTAATAAAGCCGCATTCCTTACAAGTCAATCTATTTAGAATTCTGTCGATTGCAACCGTTTTTGATAATGCTAAGTGCAACACCAAATCAACGTTAGTAATCTTATCTAAAGCATCGGCCTGTTCGGCGATTCTTGGGAACCCGTCGAAAATTTTGATACTCTTAGTAGAGGTATTCAATTTCTTGTTGACAGCTTCCATTACGATATCTAAGTCTACAAGTTGTCCTTTCTCTTGAATTTGTCTAATGTGTTCGCCCAATTCTGAGCCTGTAGCCACTTCATCTCTTAGAAGTTGACCTACTGATATCAAATCAAAATCTATATATTTCTCTAGTCCAGATACTAAAGTACCTTTCCCACAGCCTTGTATTCCGATAAGAACGATATTCATTATTTACTCCTTACTTCAAAAATCCTCTATAATTTCTCATCATCATTTGAGCTTCTAATTGCTTATTAAATTCAAGAGCAACAGACACTACGATTAGCATACCTGTAGCACTGAATGCACTGGTTAGACCAGGAGTTCCAATAGCTGAGAACGCCAATGTAGGAATAAGAGCCATGAATGCTAAGAATAAAGCACCAAACAATGTGATTCTTTTATTAATAGTGTTCAAGTATTGAGCGGTAGGTTTACCAGGTCTAATTCCTGTAATAAATCCACCATTTTGTTGGATCTGACGACTGATTTCGTCAGCATCGAATTGGATCATTGTCCAGAAATATGCGAATGCCAAGATCAATAGACCCATCAACACGGCATAAATTGGTTTATCTGCTCCAAGCCAAGTATTCCACCAACCAATGAAACCACCGGTAACATTTGGCCAGAAAATACTAAATAACATTTGTGGGAATGTAAGCAATGTACTAGCGAAAATGATAGGCATTACACCAGTAGCATTTACCCTAATAGGAATGTAAGTAGATTGACCACCATACATTTTTCTTCCTTTCATTTGTTTAGCGTATTGAACGCCTACTTTTCTCTCACCGCCGTCAACAAATACTACCAAAGCAAATATTGCTACTAATACTAGTACAAATACTATTAACTGCCAGATAGCAGTCTGAGTAGTCTTGCCACCAACACCAAGATTCATAAAGTTGTTCCAAATAGCAGTACCAGCTGAAGATAAGATACCTACGAAGATCAATAATGACATACCATTACCGATACCGATTTCAGTAATCTTCTCACCAAGCCATACTGTGAACATAGCACCAGCTACCAACATAAGAACGATAAATGCATAACATACGAACTCACTACCGCCGAATACTGATAAAGTTAGTTTTTCAGCAGCACCAAATCCTACTGCGATACCAATAGCCTGAGCTACTGCGATCAATAATGCAGCGATCTTAGTATATAGACTGATTCTTTTTCTACCATCAGCGCCACCCTCTTTAGCTAATCTTTGCCAACTAGGAATAACTGCTGATAATAATTGAATAATAATTGATGATGTGATATAAGGTGATACACCAAGTGCCAAGAATGAACCTTGAGACAGAGCACCACCACTCACAGAACTAAGCAAACTAAGGAAAGAATTACCTTCTACTTTAGTGCCTAGTATATCGGTGTTGATACCTGGAATAGGTAACCAACAACCAAGACGATAAACAAAGAGTAAAACTATAGTTAGAATTAACTTGTTTCTTACTTCTTTTATCTTAAATGCGTCAGCTAATGTTTTAAACATTATACCTCCTCTACACTGCCACCTTGTGCTGTAATCTTTTCTTTTGCTGATTCTGTAAATTTATTAGCGATAACCTTCAATGCAACTGTAAGTTCGCCATTGCCTAAGATCTTGATACCATCTTTTTCTACCTTAGATAGAATACCAGCCTCAAGAAGTTTAACTGCGTCTACTTCAGTATTAGCTTCGAAGATATTTAATGAGCTAACATTAACTATAGAATAAACCTTTTTGAACTTAGCATTGCTAAATCCTCTAGCAGGTAGTCTTCTGTATAAAGGGTTTTGTCCACCTTCAAATCCTGGACGAACTCCACCACCAGAACGAGCGTTTTGACCTTTATGTCCTTTACCAGAGGTCTTACCTATACCACTACCGATACCTCTACCAAGTCTTTTCTTAGACTCTCTAGCACCGTCAGCATTTTTTAAATCGTGTATATACATAATCTCTCCTTTACGCTTCTTCTTCCACTTTTAATAAGTGTTTAACTTTGAAGATGCTTCCTCTAATACAATTATTATCAGGAAGAACTCTTGTTTGACCAAGTTTCTTGAATCCTAGAGCTTCTACGATTTTAGCTTGACGCTTGTCGAAACCGATAGGACTCTTGATTAGAGTTACTTTAATAGTTTTTACTTGTTTCTTAGCCATTTAGTCCTCCTAAATTTCTTCTACTGACTTACCACGAAGCATAGCCACTTGTTCTTTAGTTCTTAAAGACTTAAGACCATTTAGAGTAGCTCTAACTACATTGATTTTATCAGTAGAACCATAAATTTTTGCTGTAATGTCAGTATAACCAGCCAATTCAAGAACTGTACGAGCAGCACCACCAGCGATCAAACCACTACCTTGCTTAGATGGTAACATCTTAACACTAGTCTTAGCGAATTTACCGATCACTTCGTGTGGAATAGTACCATTCACGATTGGAACATTGATTAATGACTTTTTAGCAGCCTTGTTTGCTTTCTCGATAGCAGCTGGAACTTCAGCAGCCTTACCAAGACCCATAGCAACTCTACCCTTCTTATCACCGATAACAGTAAGAGAAGAGAATCTCATGATACGGCCACCCTTAACCACTTTGATAGTACGGCGAAGGTGAACGTTTTGCTTTTCGAATTCATCTTTTTCTTGAATTCTAGGTTTTCTGAATTCACGTTTTTGTTTTTCTGCCATAATCTCTCCTTAAAATTTCAAGCCACCGGCTCTAGCGCCGTCAGCAAGTTCTTTTACTCTTCCTGTATAATGATATCCGCCTCTGTCGAATACTACAGTAGCGATTTTCTTCTTCTTAGCAAGCTTAGCGATTTGTTCACCAACATATCTTGCTTGTTCCTTATTAGTCATATCCTTCACTTTCTCGCGAATTTCTTTTTGAGTAGTGTTGCAACTAACAAGTGTTACACCCTTATCATCATCGATGATTTGAGCATAAATATTGCTTAGACTTCTGTATACACATAGTCTTGGGCATTGAGCAGTACCAGCTAAGTCATGACGAAGTCTGATATGACGCTTAGTACGCTTTTCATTTTTATTAATTTTACTAATCATAACTTAACCTCCTACTTTTTCTTACTTCCAGACTTACCAGCCTTCAAGATTACAGGTTCGCTAGTATAACGAATACCATAACCATGATATGGTTCAATAGGACGAGCGGCCTTAATTTCAGCAGCTATAGCACCTACTAATTGTTTGTCTGCACCCTTTACCAAAATTGTATTGTTGTCAGGGATTTCGAATGTGATACCAGGTACTTCCACAAATTCTACTGGGTGGCTAAGTCCTAAGTTCATCACTAATTTGTTACCTTGTTTATTAAGCTTGTAACCTACGCCATTAACAGTTAATGACTTAGTGAAACCATCTTTAACACCGGTAACCATATTGTTTATTAATTGTCTATAAAGACCTTGCTTAGCGTTACTATCCTTAGTCTCGTCCTTGCGAACTACTAAGATTTCGTTATCCTTAACTTCTACTGCTACATTGCTAGAGATTTCTTGTGAAAGAGTCTCTTTAGCGCCCTTCACAGTTACAATGTTATCTTTAACTTCAACTGTAACACCAGCTGGAATAGAGATAGGTAATTTTCCAATTCTTGACATAATTCACCTCTCTACCATACATAGGCTAGCACTTCGCCGCCTACATTTAATTTTCTTGCATTTTTATCAGTAATAATACCCTTGCTTGTAGAAACGATAGCGATGCCTAGTCCGTTAAGAACTTTTGGTAATTGTTCAGCATTAGCATAGATTCTAAGACCTGGTTTACTGATTCTCTTAAGACCTTGAATAACTTTTTCGCCATTAGGTCCATATTTTAGTGTAATCTCTATCATCTTGATACCATCTACATCTGTAGACTTGTAATCCACGATGAAACCTTCATTCTTCAAGATTTCAGCGATTGCAAGTTTGGTCTTTGATTGAGGAACAAGTACACTATCATGCTTGTTAGTGTTCGCATTGCGAATACGAGTAAGCATGTCTGCGATTGGGTCTAAAACTAACATATTCTTCTCCTTTTACCAACTTGATTTCTTAACACCAGGAATTTCACCTTTATGTGCTAAATTTCTAAAACAAATTCTGCATATTCCATATTTTCTAAGAACGGCGTGTGGACGACCGCAGATAGAACATCTGGTATATTCACGAGTCTTAAATTTTTGTTCTCTTTGTTGTTTATTTACCATTGCTTTTCTTGCCATAATCCACTCCTATTTAACCTTCTTAAATGGAACGCCCATTAACTTCAATAATTCAAGAGCTTCATCGTTTGACTTAGCTGTAGTAATGAACATAATATCAAAACCACGAACCGCGTCGATCTTATCATAGATAATCTCTGGGAAGATGATTTGCTCTTTAACGCCGAAGCTATAATTTCCGCGACCATCGAATGATGTAGTGCTCAAACCTTGGAAGTCACGAACACGAGGAAGTGCTACTGAGATTAGTCTATCGAAGAATTCATACATTCTCTCGCCACGAAGTGTAACCTTAGCACCGATCTTTTGTCCTTGACGAAGTTTAAAGTTTGCCACTGATTTTTTTGCATAAGTAACAACTGCTTTTTGACCAGCAATTAAGCTAAGTTCTTCAACAGCTGTATTAAAACTTTTTGCATTGTCTTTTTCTTTACCAAGACGAAGTGATAAAACGATTTTATCAAGGTTTGGAATTTCCATTACGTTTTTGTAACTGAATTTTTCTTTCAAAGCACCTTTTACCACGTCGTTATAGTATGCATGACGTCTATTTAAAACTTTTTCCATGTGTCATACTCCTTTACGCTTTTTTGCTGTTTTTAACAGCTTTCTT
>JAZOUZ010000093.1:0-9970 GCA_045658505.1 Candidatus Onthoplasma sp.
CAAGAGTAAAAACTTTGATTATGTTATTGTTTATCAATTAGATAGGTTTGCAAGAAATAGATATGATAGTGCTCACTACAAAAATATTCTCCATAAAAATGGTATTAAGGTTTTATCGGCAAAAGAAAATATTTCAGATGAACCAAGTGGTTCGCTTATGTAATCTGTTTTGGAAGGTAGGGCAGAATATTATTCCAGAGAACTAGCACAAAAGGTTAAAAGAGGTATAAGAGAAAGTTTGATTAAAGGAAATTATATTGGTGGTTATATCTTGTATGGATATAATGTTGAGAATAAAAAGTATGTGATAAACGAAGAAGAAAGTGCTATTGTAAGACAAGTTTTTGAAAACTATGCTAATGGTATGAAAGCACAAGAGATTGTTGATGACTTAAACGACAAAGGACTTAAAACAAAATATGGCAGAGTTTGGACATTGAATATAATTGCAAAAATGTTAAGAAACCCTAAATATATTGGCAAGTGCATTATTAACGAAGTTGAATATGATAATGTGTTCCCACCAATTGTTGATGAAAATATATTTAAACAATGTAATGATATTATGGATTCACACAAGCATAGGCAAAGAAAAGAAATAGATGACGAAGATATATATGTTTTAAGTGGCAAACTTTATTGTGGCGAATGTGGTTATCTTATGACTGCTGAAACAGGAACAAGTTCAACAGGTGTTGTTCATAGATATTACAAATGTTTTGGTAAAAAGAAACGAGCAAATAATTGTGGGAAACATAATGTTAAAAAAGATGAAATTGAGAATTTTGTTTTTGAAAAGACAAAAGAATATGTTTTACAACCTAAAACCATTGAAAGCATAGCAACCGTTGTTGTAGATAAATTTAATAGTGAACTAACAAATAATTATGTCTTAATAAAACTACAAGAAGAATTAAAAGAAAAAACACGAGCAATAAACTCTATGCTTGATGCTATTGAAAAAGGAATATATACAAGGTCAACACAAGAAAGATTACTTAAACTATAACAAGAACAAGCAGAACTTGAAGATAAAATTGCCTATGAAGAAAGTCATCAACTTAAACCACTTGAAAAGTCTAAAATTGTTGAGTTCTTAAAAATTTATGCTAAACAGCGATTTGAAAGCAAAAGAGATAGAAACGATTTCTTTAATAATTTTATTTCAAGAGTTAACCTATTTGATGGCCGAATTACAATTGTTTATAATACAAGTCTAAATCCTGCAACTGAAATATACAATAGACCTGAAAATGACCCTGATGACGACCCAAATGATGGTGGCACAACAATTTATAAGCAAGATATAGAAATGAGTGAAAATGACATAAAAAAATTGCCGTTTGACTTTTCGTTCAAACGACAATTGTCTGGCGGAGAGTGAGGGATTTGAACCCTCGCGCGCATTTCTACGCCTACATCCTTAGCAGGGACGCCTCTTCGACCTCTTGAGTAACTCTCCACATCGAAGTATTTAATTATTAACAAGTGTATTATAACAAATAAAATATTTATTGTCAACTATTAATTGATTAGAATTTTTGTTTTTTATATCTTTTTATATTCGAGCAAGACCCAATTATTATTTAGAATAACAAAGAAATAAAAAAGACGAATGATAAATTCGTCTCTTTTTATTAATAGAACATATCTAAGCGCTTGTTTATGATTAAGTTATGCAATTATAGAGTTTGGGTTGTTAAGTTCGATAATGAAGTCATCTGTATCTTGTTTTTCTCTAGCTAGAGAAGTAATTTGTTTTGGATTTAATTTTTGATTTTTAAGAATGTAGTCAAGAGTAGATTGCTTTAGAAGTAGATTAGCAATGTCTTTATCTAAATCATCAAAAATAAGTAACATGTCATCGATAAATCTTGACATATTGTGTTCACGAATCTCATATTTTTTAATCAAATCACATAAGAACTTGATAAATTCTTGTTTTTCAGTTAGAACCAACTCTTTTCTCAAATCGTGTGAAATCACACCTTGAGATCTTAAAACTTTTAATCTATTACGTAGTTGATTTCTTATATCTTGAATCTCAGTATACAAATTAATCATTAGTTGCTCTGGAACATTTTCATTTGTTAGTAAGAAACTTTCAAGATTGTGTAGTTTTGAGATTTCTGCTATTGTAAAACTATTACTCATTAATGTTTGCCTCCTTTTTATTTATTTCGTTTAAGATTCTTTCTAATTCTTTATTTAGATCTATGATTATATAACCTTTGGTAATATCTTTGTCTATTACTTTTGATAATACTTTAGCTTCTTTTTCTATAACATCGTAGTATATGTCATTACGATCGTTGCTATACATATTTATGTATAAATTAATATGATTGCAATTCATTACAAAATCTCCAATAATACTGATACAAGCTGGATATTCGCTATAGGCAGATATTGCAAATTCGGCGAAATGTATGCTGTCTAGCTTATCTCTTAGTAATAGGGCATATTCTTTGTTGTTTAATAAATATGAATCATATTTATTTCTAAGATTGCGAAGATTCTCATATGTGGTTTTTAGCGAATCATTACTTAATACGTTATTGATTATTTCTTGTTCTGTTGATACAATCATATCCTTTAGATTTTTTATTTCTGCTTTCATCCGTTTCTCCTTTTTTTGTGGGTTTTGATAATAACACGATAATATGAGTTTGTCAAGACTAAAATGAAGAAAAAATTAAAGAAATTTATGATAATATTTGATATTTTGAATTTTATTAATTATAATTAGCTAAGGAGGCTGTATGAGAACTGAAATTGAATGTAGATTGCTAGAATGCGATGTTGAAAAGTTTATTCAGAAATTAAAGAAATTTAATGCACAATTCATAGGCGATTGGATTCAGATGAGGTATTGTTATGATTTTCATCCAGTAAAGGAAAATAGTTGGATCAGGCTTAGAACCAATGGAAAAGAAAGCACCCTTACTATCAAAGAAATCAAAGATAAATCAATCAAAGGCACGAAAGAGTTGGAAATAGAAGTGTCTGATTTTAATCTAACAGATGAGATGCTTAATAAACTAGGATATAATGCACGGAGTAAACAAGAAAATAGAAGAATACGATATATGTTAAATGGGGTAGAGATTGATATCGATTTTTGGCCAATGATTCCAGCATATGTTGAGTTCGAGGCTCAGTCGGTTGAGGATATAAAGAATTTGTGTTCTAAACTCGATATTGATTTTGATTCGCTAGTTACGCTAGATGTGAGTTCAATATATAATTATTATGGTTATGAGATTAAAAATATGCCAATATTGACTCTGGAAGAAGATAAGGTTGAATTGATTCTAAAATAATTTTAGACTAAAAAAGACCTAAATTTAGAAGTGAACCTGATAAGGTTACTTAATTATAGGTCTTTTTTTCTAGTCAAACGAGTGTGGAGCATCATTAATTTTGGTACATTGTAACGAAGTATCATAGTTGGTAATATATTTAATATTAGATTCACTATTGCTACAGGTATACCTATTAAAAATGCATATTTTAAAGGGAATAAGAAAATGCCAAGAAATCCTACTATATATCCTATTCTATGTGTAACGATTCCCTTGTTGGACTCTACAATAAATCGCTCAATATATTCTGGACTCTTTGGATCATTTAGTTTATTTTTCCTGAATCCACCTAATCCACCAAGTTCCCAAACTTTATCTTTCCATTTTCTGATCTTTAGAGTTTCGTAAAATTTTCTAGATCTATCGGATACTTGAAAACATTTCTTGTCCATAGCGAACCATTTATTAGGAAGTTTATTGATAATAATGGCGAATATGCCATCAATTAAGAATTGAAACAAAGTGGTAGCGATTACCGCTACTATTGAGAAATATGGTGATAATCCCCATATAGAAGTGCCTATTAATATATTGATGAGCGATATGATAGTTACCGCAGGTATGATGATACTGAAATATAAGATCATATTAGTCCCTTTGAAATAATATTTACTTTTGAATTATAGCATAAAATATAAAAAAGGTATAATATTTTCATTAAAAATTCTACAAAAACACAAATTTTTATAAAAAATCAAGTAATTACTTACATTATTTGACAAATGTTTGGGAAAGATATAATATACTTGTATGTTATTCGACAAATCTCATTCATTATTTATGATCGTGTCCAGTATAGTAATCATTGGATTACTAATTGTTTGTGGTCTATTTATTAAGAATCAGAAATATAAAGATTTAGTCCTGAAGATATCTGCGTTGATTACAGTAATTATACACTTTAGTAGATTGTATGTAGATTATTTCACCTTAGGGTCGGCAGAGGTTGGTTCTAATATGTTATTACCTGTGTATCCTTGCAATATTGCTATGTGGTTACTACTAATAGTAGCGTTTTATAAAAATAAACAATCAAAAGTATTCAAGGTACTAGCAGAGATCACCTTTTATCTAGGTATCATTGGGGGTATCGCAGGTATAGCATTAAATGAGATATATGCATCGAACCCAAATCTAGCAGATTGGAGTGTCTTGAATGGACTATTGAGTCATTGTACTATGCTATTTGGCAGTATATATCTATTGGTCGGTAAATACATTCGTATTAGAGTAGACAATATGATTAGCATCGTGATAGGGCTAGTATTATTATTCGTTGATGGTTGGTTGATAATCGGAATCTTTAGATTGTTTTCACAAGATCCACCTAATAGTATGTATTTACTCAGTCCGCCGATGGAGGCTTTGCCATGGTTCAATACTTATGTAATAGGATTAATGGCGATAGTTATATTCTTTATTATAACGAGTGTTTATGAATGGATAGCTGTGCCGAAAGAGAATAGATGGTACAGAAAGATTAGAAAATGGAGGAAATAATGAGAAAGTTTTTTATTAATATGTTTCAATTTGGTGGCGGACCAGAGATTACTTTATTCTCTGTTTGGCACATCATGTATATTGTTTTGATAGTAGGTCTAACTATTGGAGTGGCTTTTTTGATTAAAAATAAGTCAGAAAATACAAAGAAAATGGTATTAAATATTATTGCAGTGTCTGCATTAGTGGTGTATTTAGCGGATTTCTTCATAATGCCGATTTCTAGATTCAATGGAGATCCTACTCGTCAATTAGTAGATATAGATAAGTTACCATTCCATATCTGCACATTCATTGGTATCATGATACCATTCGCTCAATTTAATTCTAAATTGAGCAAATCTGATACCTTCAAAGAAGTAGTTGCTTGTCTAGCTATCGTATCATCATTAATGTATATTACTTATCCTGGCTCAGCACTAGGTGGCGTAGGTACATTTAGTTATAAGGTAGTTCAGACATTCGTCTTCCATGGATTAGTATTTAGTTGGGGATTTTTGAGTTTGAGCACAGGTTTTGCTAAGCTCAACTTCAAAAACATTTGGAAGCAAGCGATCGGTATTCTAATCATTATGCTCTGGGCAACATTTGGAAATTTCGTATATGCGGATTATAATTGGTTCTTCTTGAAGACCTCTATCTTCCCATTCATTCCAGATTCGTTGATGCCACTAGCTGTATTTGGATCAGTATTCGCTATGTGTGCTATTATATATAGCATATATCTAGTTAGCATGAAGATCGCGCATAGAGAGAAATAATATTAAAAATATGACCAATAGCGGTCATATTTTTAATTCAATATCCATAATGCGGTATTTAATGTAGTAGCGATACTTAGCCAGATAGGATATATAGAGAGTATTAATCCATAGAGCTTGTCATATTTGAATATCTGGCCTAATAATATATAACCAAATATTAGGTTAATAATGATTACTATATTACCTATGAATGTAAGATTGAGGGTGAAGAAGACTAGACACCACAATACATTTAATATTCCATTAATGAACATGAGTATTACTACATTAGTAGGTATGTCTGACTTCTTTAGCCAGAAATAGTTGACGATAGCGAAACTAATATATATGATCGTCCATACTATAGGAATGACAATATTAGGTATCCATTGACTTGGCTTGGATAGACTATCGAACCAGTCCATACCAAGATTAACAAATACGCTACCAAGTATTGCAACTAATAAAATAAATACAGTAGAAATTATCACTTTTGTGATTTGATTTTTTTCTAATTTCATACTGTATTTTATTTTTAATTTATTTAATTATGCATGTAATATGTTTTTTATTACGAATTCTAACCAAATATTCTCAGTAATCTCAAGAGGATTGTCGTTATTGAAGATGAAGTCGTATGGATAATCAGACACTCCATCATCACTAGCATTGCCATAAACTTTGTTTTGGAGTTCTGATCTAGGTGTAATGAGTAAAGTATAAGTCTTAGTTTTACTATAGTTGACAAATTTAGAGATCTCAATCGGCTCTCTGATATGTACGAACATGATCTCTTCATTACTTGAGAGGAATTTCTCTTGCTCATCTAGTAGATAATTAAGTGAAAATTCATTAAATTCAGTAAGGATTCGCTTCATGTCAGATAAGAATTTTCTGGATTTTTCACTCTTTACGCCGTCCCAACCACAAAATTTGGCTACTTCCACTACGGGAGTAATAGATGATACATTTTTCACACGGTAGTGATTAGATAACATGGATACTAGAGTATCCTTGCCACAACCACCTACGCCATTAATAACAATAGTAATCTTATTCATGCTATCATTGTATAGCTAATTGGTAAATTAGTCAAGTTATTTAAAGTGGACAATCAAATTATCTAGCGTTAGTGGATTGCGGACTGACTGCTGTAGGATAGAGCGGAAGATCGAATACTCCAGGACATACGTCATCTCCGGTGAATGGTGTACATGGCGGGATAGGGCAGTATCCATAACTTGGTACTAGTACATCTACCACTGCGACTACTTTCAGAATAGTAGTGATACATACACTAATATTGAATCCGCCTGTTTCTGTATTGTAGGTTGCGCTGGCTATTACTGCACTGCCAAATGCTATTACATCTATAGGCGTTAGACTTGGCTGTGGTACATATAGCACGACATCTTGTGGTACAGAGATTGTTCCTGTAGCAGTACCAGGTGTACCATTAGCATCAGTATATGTTACAGTCACAGGAATATTGATAGTGGCTTGCACTCTAGCGAAGTTTGGTCTATCTTCAAATCTAGTAATAGTTAGTCCGCTGACTGTAGCGCTAGATCCTACAGAACTGCCACTGACGAAATTTAGTGGAGTAGCGGGATTGGCTGGACTAAAATCTGTTAGAGTAAGAGCGTAATTATCTAGTTGGGTCTGATTCATGCAGGCATCGAATACCTTAGTCGCCTGAATACAAATACGCTCACAGAGTCCGTTCATTGCATTATTAGTCTGACCGGGGAATATACCAGGTCTAGCATCTGTATAAAAAGACATTTTTTACCTCCTAAATGTTACTAATATATATTATTCTCTTGTACTAATTTTTGTGTTAGAAAAACGCTTATACATAATTTCTCACAGTTATTATATCACGATATACAATGTGTATTGTAGATTGCCACGCTACGCTCGCAATGACATAAAAATACTTGAAAATATTCGAAAAGTTTGCTATAATACAATATATGAACATATATTCAATATCTGATCTACATTTAGACATTAATAATACTAAGCCAATGAATATATTTGGACCTGTGTGGGAGAATCATTTGGATAAGATTGTTGCTAGCTGGAATGAGTTGGTAACAGATGAAGATATAGTAATCTTAGCAGGAGATTATTCTTGGGCGATGAAGTTAGAAGAAGTCGTGCCAGATTTCGATTTTTTGGCTAAACTAAAAGGAATTAAGATAATCATACGAGGAAACCATGATTATTGGTGGAGCAGTCTTAGTAAAGTAAGAGAAAAACTTCCCACCGATATATATGCATTACAAAATGATGCAATAAAGATCGGTAACTACATATTTTGTGGTAATCGTGGTTGGCTAATACCAGAAGGTAAGCAAGACACAGAAGAAAATCGTAAGATCTATGCTAGAGAAGTGATTAGAGCAGATCTATCGCTAAAGAGCGCGAAGAAATTGCAAACAAACGATGAGCAGATCATATTTATTACGCATTATCCACCATTTAATAACAAGATCGAACCAAGCGAATATACTCGCATTATTGAAGAAAATGGTGTAGATAGTGTGGTATTCGGTCATCTGCATGGATATGTGAATCCGAAGATGATATATAATGAAATCAATGGTGTAAAATATTTCCTCACTAGTTGTGATGCGGTAAAAAATAAATTAATAAAGATAAAATAGGATATTTATGGAATTTAAACACATTTCAGTATTAAAAGAAGAAAGTATTATAGGACTCAATATAGATCCTAATGGTATATATGTAGATTGTACTACCGGCGGTGGCGGACATTCACTCGAGATCGCTAAGAGATTAGATAAAGGCAGGCTAATTTGTTTTGACAAAGATACAGACGCACTGACTTTTGCTAAAGGTAGACTTAGTGAGTATTTAGATAAGATCACATTTGTGAATACTAATTTTGCAGATATAGATACGGTATTAGATGAGTTGGGTATAGATGCGGTAGATGGTATACTTGCCGATCTTGGCGTGAGTAGTTATCAGATAGATACAGCGGAGCGAGGATTTAGTTTCATGCGAGATGCTAGGCTCGATATGCGAATGAATAAGACGCAATCACTTGACGCATATAAAGTAATCAATACTTATAGTGAAGACGAGTTGAGTAGAATATTATATACCTATGGTGAAGAGCGAAATGCTAGACAGATTGCTAGAAAAATAGTTAAAATTAGAGCGACTAAGCCTATTGAAAGTACATTCGAACTACGAGATATTGTGGTATCTAGCTATCCGCCAAAATTTCAAAACAAACCAAGTTTATGCAACAAAGCATTTCAAGCTATTAGAATTGAAGTGAATAATGAGTTGAATGATTTGAGCATTTCTATCGAAAAAATGTTGCGAAAACTCAAAAAAAATGGTAGACTATGTATAATAACATTCCACCCGCTAGAAGACAGAATAGTGAAAACTGCATTCAAAACTCATGCGACAGAGTGCCTGTGTCCGCCTAGAATACCTAAATGTATCTGTGGACATCATGCTGATGTGAGACTTATCACTAAGCACCCGATTGTACCAGAAGATAATGAATTGTTATCAAACTCTAGATCAGGTAGTGCGAAATTAAGAATAGCGGAGAAAATGTAAAGGGGCAAAATATGGGCGAAGAGTTGGAGAAACAGAATGAAGTCAATAGCTCAATAGAAACAAGTACTAGCGAGAAGGTAGAAGATACTACCAAGCTCGATAGTTTGTTACGCCTAGAAGAGATGCGTAGGACTGAGAAAGAAGTACGTACTGCACCTGCCATTCAAGGTGTGTCTGAGGTAGAGAGTGAAGTGGATTTTGATACCAAAGACTTCGCCAAGAAGTCAGACCAGAGAAAAGCCTTCCTCAAGAAACGACTAAAAGTCGTAACAGGTGTTTACCTTAGCGTCGTAGCTATGCTATTAGTATTCGTAGTGGTCAATTTGTTTACTTTGAATACAATGAGCGGACTGATCGAAGATAATACTAAGATAATTACAGAACAGCAAGAATTATTAGATGGCAAGACTATAGTGGATTCTACACTTGATGGAGCACAGATAGAGGTCAATCTAAATCCACCTAGAGATTATGATGATGAGAAAGTAGAGCTAACATTCTTAGATAAGATTACTATATTGTTTAGAAATCTGTTCGGTTAATTTAGCAAAATTTATTGACAAATAGCAAGCAGTATGCTAGTATATAGGTGTTGGGAAATATATGACAAAGATGATTAATAATAATAACAATAATAATCTTAACCACATTTAATATGTGTGCCTTTTGTCATGCCAAGAAACCACAGGTACACATAGTACTTGTGGTTTTTTGTTAAAATACTAAATTTTTAAAATTTTGATATGAAATAAT
>JAZOUZ010000094.1:0-8630 GCA_045658505.1 Candidatus Onthoplasma sp.
ATACTTTAAATAGTGATTATAATATGATTGATCTTAATACCAAGATAAATACAACAGATTATCTACCATTAAATGCTAATAAAGAATTAGATCAAGATCTAGACGTATATACATTGTTATTATCAACCAATAAATGGTCTACTATATGGTCTAATATAGTCAAGTCTAATACTACGGACTTCAAGATTTCGTCAAAACTCAACTGTATCACAGTAGGTGGCAAGAATATATATCTTCCTTATCTAGTAGATAGCGATGGGAATCCATTGTTGATCATTGCTCCTACAGATATTGATGCGGTAATAAACAAGGAAGAGATTGAAGACATACACTCTGTATATGTTGATAAGTATGAAAATGATAAAGATATTGAAGGTGTAACAATCGATGAAATGGCTATTATCAACTATTATGATAATGCTAAAGACGAAGACAATACATACAATCTTCGTGATCTAATAGATCTAACAATATTCCCTGCGCTTGCTCAGGGCGGTATTAGATTTGAAATCATTGGAGCGGTTACTCTTCCAGCGAGAATCAATGGGGATTTCATTACATTCTATGGCATTACAGGAAACAATCCAATAATTGTGAGATGCTATTCATTATTTAGTCCAGATCTAGAGAGATATGTAGCATTCTATTCTGATTATGGTGTGTCTGAATTGCAAATCAACTCATCAGATAGAGTATATGAAGTAGAGAGCGATGACATTGATTATGCTATGACTCTATATACCGGCGATAATGCTCAATTATTATCAATCGATGCTAAGAATATCTTAGATGGTAATGAATACAAGACTATATTTGATTCATTTGATATTATAAATAGTGGTAAATTATATCTTGAAAGAGAAAGCGAAGATAAAGATGGCAATAAACTTGATGTTGATAAGGATAATAAAGATTTAGAAGACTCAAAACTAGATATTACTAAGAGTGGCTTTGATATTGAGTTAGGTATTTCGAGTACCGACTTTAGTGATGGTTATGAAGAGATTGTTACTATCTCTTTAATGTTGAAGAAAGATTATTATGACTATATCCCTGAAGATTCTGATGACATTGAGATCGCTTCGATAAAATTGAAAGTAATACTCAAAAAATCTGCTACTGACATAGTAGTAGGTAGTGATCACTATGATATGTACACTAGTAGTAATCTAAATGTATCTGCAGATTTATATACAGGATTCGTTAATAATTCTTCACTTGTGAACAAGATAGAAGATATTAGTCTAGTAGATAATCAATACACATTTGTTCAAACTGATCGTGATTCTATCATATTAGGAATAACTCAAGTAGGCGGAGAGAATACTGCATTCGATACAATGCTAGCAAATATTAAAGAGTATCATAGTGAAACTATTACAAGAGATACTGTAATAGAATTATTCAACGTAGAAATACGCACAACAGATATTACTGGTGGCTATAGATACAATATAAATATAGAATTAAAGAATAAATTTTATTATAGATATGTTTCAGATAATATTGAATTCGAGATGGCGATTATAGCATATACTGATCCTAATATTAATAAGACTGTATCATTCACGCTAAAGCCATCAAGTTTGGGTACTAAGCGTATAGAAAACTATAGTGTGAAGACATTCGATCCATTCAGTCAGTATCAAAATATTGTTACTAATGAGTATATTGAATCTTCGACTATTGAGCCGGGCGGAATAGGTAGCATTATGATGCTATACTTAGAGCCAGAATACGCCAATGTGAAAGAGATCTCTATCAGTAGTGAATCTAAACCAATCGCTTCACTAGGCGGAGCAAATGTATATCTAAAATATACTCAGTATATATATGATCATGATCAAGGTATGTACTTATCATACTTCGGTGAAGACAAGAACTATCAACAAGGTACTACTCTCAAGATCAACAAAGCATCAGAGCGTAAAAATGGTCAAATCATCTATACGGGTGTGATCTATATCCATGTAATGTTGGATAGATTCAGCGGTGTAGAATCTTTTGAGTCGACTATTGATATTACAATGGGAGATGGGACTACTACAGATGTCAGGAAGACATTGATTACTTCATATATCCCTACTGTTACTACTAAATACGATGGTCATAGACTAAATCAAAGTAATGGATATATGATTCAAGCAGGTACTGCTAATACTCTAGATCTAAAGATCTATGGATATCAATTCAATAATAATCCAGATATTAATCTTGGCTGGTATCTCCCAGATGGTAGTGGTTATTGGTATAGCGATGTATCTGATCCTATTACATTTGATAATGAAGATGATTACAAAAAGTCTGGAGAATTGTGGTATCAAGATGCAGGTAAATATTATCGCGCTACTGAATATGTGGCTGGTACTACTTACTATAAAGTAGATGAATATAATGCTATTAAAGCATTGAATGATGATCCGAATACAATAGGTATTGATGAAACCAAAATTGATTTGTATATAGGTAACTATGTACACACATATCTAAAGAATGATTACAAAGATATCAAACACGATCTCACTGATGATTCGTACACTATGGGTGTAGGATTCAATGTGGCTAAAGATATTCCTGTGTCATTCAGTATTGGTGGCTCATTATATCTAATGACGAAAGATGGACAACTAAGAACATCTCAGGCAGAGGCATTGATATTCTATCCTGCCCAGTATGTATTGATAGACTCTAATCCTATCGCGCTATTAGATTCTCCTAATACTATCGCTATCGGTGCTAATAAAGAATTTGCTTTAGGCTTCAAGACTATTGGAGATTCTGAGTGGAATGAAGATTTGTTCCATAGATTAGTAGAAGAGTATACTGCAGATGGATTATTAAAAGAGTTCAAATTCGTAAATAACAATACAGTATTAGACTTCACTAACAAAGATTATATCGACATGATATACAATGAAGCAATGAAGAGATATATCATTCGTGGTATCGCTCCATTAGAGGCAGATGTTAGACTAATACTTGATGCTCACTATATTCTAACTAATGACGGTATAGTAAGATTGGCTTTCAAACTCAAAGAAAATGAAGATAGCAATGAAGACATACCGATCGAACTAACATTCGCTCTCAATGTATATGCTGCGACTTCAGAAGAAGAACCACTACCTATATATTCTGCTAGTGATATGTTCAATAGTGATGGATCTTCTGCATTGGCAGAGAGTGCACATTATATCTTGATGGCTGATATTGATCTAACTACTATAGCAGATGGTATTATGCCTATAACTACTAAGATCGCTAGTCTAGATGGTAATAATAAGATCATCAAGATAGGTAAGTTTAAAACTGATGAGACTACTAACTATGGTCTATTTAGTGAGATAGGTAGTTATCCGGTAAAAGATAAAGATGGCAATACTACATCAGACAATGGTAAGACGACTCTTAAGAATGTTATTGTGGATTATTCCGTATTCTCAGGGCTATCCGTTACAGGATTAGATAATAACAATATAATCTTCGGCGGATTAGTCGGTAAGAATAATAACGGATTGATCTACAACTGTGACGTAGTCAATACTTTAATCAATAATAAAGTGGTAACTATTACAGCTAAGAAAGGTCAAAATATCATATTTGGTGGACTAGTTGGTCAAAATGATGGTATTATCACTAACTCACGAGTGGGTAGAGATTCTTATGAAAAAATAGAACCTACTATCGCAGGCTTAGGACGCACAGTAGATTTTGGTACATTAGAGTTTACTATTGGTAATAGCGAGAATAATGGATTCAATGCTTTGGCAGGTGGATTCGTAGGTGTGAATAATGGCGATATTGCTAGTTCGTACGTAACTCGCACTAATGTAGTGAATTATTCTATGGCTGAAGACAGCGTGCAAAATGATAATACTACTAGCGGAACTAATAAGACTGCTGGTTTCGTAGCTAAAAATACTAAAAATATCAGTTTCAGTTATGTACGCGGTAAAAATTCTACAGGTACATATTATACCGGATCTAAGATACAGCATTTAGGTAATGGTGCGGTGGCTGGATTTGTGCATGAAAATAGTGGAATTGTGGATAACTGTTTCGCTAATATCACATTAGGATCTAGTTCAGCGCCTTTGGCTGGATTCGTATATAATAATAACGAAAGTGGCACTATTAGTAAGTCTTATTCTGCATGTCAATTTAATGATAATAATGAAGCTACAGCTCTTGAGCAACCATTCGTAGGTAAGACTAGTAAGGATAAGATACTATCTAATGGTAAATTGATTAATACATATTATTACATCTTAGATAATCAATCTACAAGTATTGATAATCCTGAGAATAAACCTATGGCTACAGGATTGAATAAATCCAACTTCGAGAGTTCTACTAACTTGATCGGATTTGATTTCGTGCTTAGCAATACTATCTCAGAGAGAAATCAGGGTATATGGTCATACTACACAGTTAATGGTGAGCGTAGATCATTGCCTGAGTTGATAATAGCCAATAATATCGCTCATTCATGTAGATATCTCTCTGGAGAGACTATCAGTGATGATGGTAGAAAAGTGCATACTTATAGCTATGTGGCTGAGTTCAGAGCAGGTAATAAAAATAATCCTTATATCATTCGTGATATAGTTGATTATACTAATGTGTTCATTAATGAAGCAACTGTGGATATCGCTACAGGTAAAAAAGTATTCACGGGATATGTGAGATTCATCAACGATATCGAATTTAATGAAACTAACTCTGTACCTACTAGAAGCAATTACATATTAGGATCTAATACTGCGACTACTAGTATAGAAGGTAATGGCGTAACTATTAGTGGTATCTTGATCGAAGCCGATTCAGCTAATGATACTAATAAATCTTTGGGACTATTCTCTGAGATAG
The DNA here is from genome assembly GCA_045658505.1 of Candidatus Onthoplasma sp. Taxonomy (GTDB): domain Bacteria; phylum Bacillota; class Clostridia; order Christensenellales; family UBA1242; genus Onthoplasma. The sequence goes on from JAZOUZ010000094.1 coordinate 4,870, forward strand.
ACAATGTGTATCTCAAGAATCTAAATCTCAAGTTTGCTTATAAGAGCGAGATCACAAGTAGTACTAATATCTTATATACAGGTGGACTCGCTGGTAAGATTAATGATTCTGTGATCATTAGCGTATCTCTAGATGGTAATAATGTGTCTCTCGCTGGACACAACTTCGTAGGTGGACTCGCTGGTAAGATTACAGGTAAGAGTATAGTCTATAGCGTAGACTCTAATCTAAATGTGTCTGTAGGAAAGAGAGAGAGTACTGCGATCTATGACGATCCGAACTATACTTATGCTGATACAGAATATTCATATGGTGGCGGATTGGCTGGTGTGATCGATCTAGATACTAGAAATGGTCAACTATCAGATAGTTTCAATTTAGCATACATTACCATTCATGGTGATCAGATGGCTAATAAGGCAAACGGTAATATATTGGCGGATTTCGCTGGTGGTATTGCTGGATATGCTAATGAGAATGTGTCTGCATTGAAACTAAAATATTACAATGGCATGAGTGATCAAATCATAGGTAATCGTGCTGTAGGTGGTCTATTCGGTGTATTCGCTGGTAGCATGACAGCCTCTCAAGTAACTATGATCGAAGGAGAATCTCTAGAGGAGAAAGAAAATAATCAGTACAAGATTGATACTGCATTCGCTAAATATATCTTAGATATAGAAAAAACTCAAAGTGGCACTCCAACTACTCTAGATACTACTAAGATAGGTAATGTTTCATTGTTGCAATCTTTTGGTTATGCTGGTGGATTGGTAGGATTCGGTATTAATGCTAAGATTACATCTTCTTATAGCAAGGCATCTATATCTAATGGAGTTTATGTTGGTGGTTTAGTTGGTGCCGATGTAGCATCTATTATCACATATTCATATGCTGTACCATTCATTGATGCGTCTGAAAAGATGACTTATATTGGAGGATTGATCGGTTATAGTTTCGCAGATATTGAGACAGAAGATAAAGATCTAAAGACATATCAGGCTATGGCTAAGAAGATCGTCTCTGGCGCTCATATGAAATCAAAGTTGGAATTCACATTCTCTACATTAATGATGGAGAATAATTCACACTTTGAGAATAGCGGTATTAAGATTGACTATATCGCCAACTATGACAATACTAAAAATAAATCAGGTGATAGTATATACAAACCAACATTTAATAGATATGTATTCTATGGTAATGTTAATAATTATAGATATACTACAGGTATTCCTAAAGTAGAGAAGGGCATCTCTTCTAGTCTTGGTGAATTCATTATTCTAAAAGAATTATTCATGCTAGACGGTTCGAATCATGAGACTGTATTCCAAGATGTATTCTCTGGTTGGAGTAGTATCTCTTATTGGTCTTTAGATAGTAAAAGATATTATCCATTACTTCTCAATGAGAAAGTGTTGAATTTCACTATTATTGAAAACCCAGACGATCTATTAAACATTACAGCAGATGGTCACTACAAAATCATAAAAGATATCAAACTTAGTAATTATCAGCGAAACTGGGTAATAGGACACTTAGATGAGTTCCGTGGTACACTCGTTGGAGAGAAAGGCAACAAAGAAGTACCAATCATCTACGGTATGGAATTAGTAGATACTGACAATGATTCTACAGGATTCTTCAAGAGTACGAGTGGCGCTACTATTAGTAATCTAAAGTTCGTATGGGGCAATAGCGAGAAATATCAAGCGATAAATACTAACGGCAAGAAGATCACATATATGTCTGGATTGACATGTAAAGATGAAGGATCAGTATTCACTAATGTTCAAGTGAGTATAGCTTGTGATGATAAAACAAAAGATGGATCTTCTGATGGTGTATTATCAGAAGGTACTATTCAGTCATTCGGCGGATTGATTGGCGATGCTACTAATAGTAATATTATTGATTGCTCATTCTCAGGTGGAGTGAAGGTAACGTTAATAGATCTTGATGGTGTAGATAGTCAAAATGATGATTCATACTTCGGTGGACTGATCGCTAAGGCCAACCATAAGACTACAGACTTAAGTGGTGAAACAATCACATACGAAGACGCTATGTCTATCACTGGATCTTATGTAGGCGAAGATAATAATTTCAAGATTCACCCTGATAATAATAGTCCTGCGCCTAAGACTATATTTAATATTGCAGTAAGCAAAAATACTAAATCTTATGTGGGCGGTCTGATCGGACGTATTGACGGCGGAGCGATGAGTGAGATAGATGTAGGTAAAGATAGTTATTATACAAACTATAAGAATATCAATATCAATTTAGATTACTTCGATGCAGAGGCCGGTTTACAACAATATCTAGGTGGTATCGCAGGATATGCTAATGATACTACTATATCTTCGACCAGTACTAGCATATTGTCTGAGATTACATTAGGTAATGGAAATTACAATATCGGTGGTATCGCCGGAGAATATTCTTTAAGTAGTATTACAGATACCAATGGTATTAGAAGGTCGGTCGCAGGTAGCAATATGACTATATCTGGTACTCAAGCTACTTCAGTAAATATTGGTGGATTGATAGGTGTCGGTAATACAATAGCGATCAAACAATCTCTAGCAGATGGTGCTATCGATATGTCTGATGCAAATGTACTCAGTACATATGCTGGTGGATTGATAGGTTCGGTAACTACTGAGTCTAATATACGTGAATCAATGTCTAATATGGACATGATAGTATCTGGTGAAACTACAATGTATGCTGGCGGATTAGTAGGACATAATAATGGTACTACTACAGCTACTCATACTTTATCAGCAGGTAGAATCGTGCCTATTGTATCCGGAGATGGATCTATTAATCTCTCAGTTGGTGGACTAGTAGGTAAGACTAAGGATCTTGAGATAGAGAACTCATACTCTACATCAAGTATAGTAACTGATACACTCAGCTCGTCTGCCGTCAAGGCTATGTATAATGGAGAATTGTCTAATATCAATGCCTTAGTCGGCGCAATAGATTCTCCTACAACTGATACAATAGCAATGACTAACGTATATTATTCTAGTGATTATTCACTCGCTACTGAGAGTCATGCATTTAACGGTGTCAATAATCTTCCTATAGCAAGATTGTTATCTAATGATCAAAATTGGGCAGATAATCTCAATAGTGAAAATTCTAGTGTCTGGAATGTGGTAGCTGATCGTACTCCATATATTGCGAGTCTATACGATCTATTGGTACAGAAATCTATTATTAGTTCTACTACAGGATATTATGAAGCAGGTACTGTATTAAATCCAGATAGATCACTAGATGGTAATAAATTTAAAGAAAACTTTACTTATTACGTATTGAGTCCTGAAGAATTTTCAGGTGCTACAGGGGAATTAAACGGAATATTAGTATTTACTGACGATATAAAGAAATTTGGTGAAGATAGTGTAGTTACTACTGAATTTAATGTATTAATTCCAACCATATCTAAGCATTCTGCAGTAGCTAATCTACATGTAGAATTATATGGTCAGATTCAATTTAAAACTAAGCAAGACTATTCAGGTATTCTTGTAGGTGCTAATAATGGTATGATCTACAATTCTAGTGTAAATGGTAATGGTATTGAAATCGTAAATATAAATGAAGGTTTAGGTTTAATTGCTAATAAAAATGAGGGTATGATACTAAATGCATTCTCTACAGCGGAGATTTTGTCTACACAAGACATTGGAGGTATAGCACACACTATATTAGGTAATGGTAAGATAGTATCATCTTACTTCACT
>JAZOUZ010000095.1:0-10504 GCA_045658505.1 Candidatus Onthoplasma sp.
GTCAAACCAAAAACAAAGAAAAATAATCCCATTGCTATTATTAAATTTAACCAACTGTTGAATAATTTCATAAATCCTCCTAAATTTTTATTTATTTTTTTATTATAGCACAAACAACAAAATTTTGTATCGCAATTTCACAAATTGATAATATTCTTCACAAAATGAAAAAATCTCAGCATTATTGCCGAGATTAAAATTGGTAGTCCCAAGGGGAATCGAACCCCTGATACCACCGTGAAAGGGTGGTGTCTTAACCGCTTGACCATGGGACCATATTTAGCCTGTGTAGGCTAGATTACCGAGTCGAATCGGTAATCTCGTGATCATAGATCACTATAACTAATAGAAAACTATTAATTACAATAAAAGGAGTCTCTCATAAATGAGATGTAATCTTCGCCACATTAGAATAAGGAAGGAGGGTCGTGGCGCCATTAATGTAAGTTGGTGGCGGTGGGTAGAATTGAACTACCGATCTATCGGGTATGAACCGATTGCTTTAACCTCTGAGCCACACCGCCAAGATTACGAATTAATTATATCGAATAAAAATGCTAATGTCAAGACTTTTTCTAAAATTGTTTAAAATTTTTCAATTTCTCTAATCATATTACATGTTGACAAAATTATTCATACATGGTACAATACCGATCATGAGGAGATATACATATGTTTTGGCAGAAATATAAAGGATATATTGTAGGTGCAGGTTTTGGATTATTAGCTATTGCTTGTGCATTACCGATGATATTTACGCATACTTTAGAAGGCATTTTTTTAGGCGGTTGGTGTGGCACTGCTTTAGGGTATTTAAGTATTATATTTTCTATGGAGCAATATGATCATAATAAAAATTTCAAACGTGAAATTATAAAGATAGATCAAGATTTTTTACAAGACGAAGAAAGTGTAGATGTTGAAGTCGAACATGATATAACTAATAACAATCATCACGCTAAGAATTATATTGAGAGATTGACGGACAAGTTGTCTCAAGAAAAAATCGAGAATCGTCCACGATCTGTCGACGCTTGTATCATTAATACAGATGAAAATCATGAAGAAAGCATTGAATTGTAATGAAAAAACACTAGCAACAGCTAGTGTTTTTTAGTCGCAAACTATTGATAATTAACCACGAATGCCAAGCTTTGCTTTGATGGCACGAGCGCGATTAATGTCTTGCTCTGCTAAGTAGTCTAATAATTTCTTACGAGTAGAAACCATTTTGTTAAGACCACGAGTAGAGTGTTTGTCTTGCTTGTTTTGTTTCAAATGTTCAGTAAGATTGCTGATTCTCTTAGTAAGAAGTGCAATTTGTACTTCGATAGAGCCAGTGTCTTTCTCATCTTTACCGAATTCTTTGATGATTTCAGCCTTATTGATTTGCATAATTCTCTCCTTTTTTATAATACGCCTATGACAACGTCATCGTTGAGAACTCGAATAACTCTTGTCAAGGTACAATGATATAATATATCAATTTTGTAGAATTGTCAATACAAATGTATAAAGTTTTTTGATTTTAATATGTATTAAAAAATTGTCATTGCGAGGAGAACAGTCGTTCGACGTGGCAATCTACATTAATACTCCTAAATATTGACTGTAGATTCCCACGCTTCGCTCGGAATGACAAGGTTATTATTCTATAAAGATAGCGAAGGTGTTTATGATGATGACCCTTTAAAGAAGATCTCTGATAGACATGATATAATACATAAAAAAATAAACTCAACACAAAATACAGGTGGAGTAATTATGAAAAAGTTGTTCTTTATATCCCTTAGTATAGTGTTTGCCATGGTTGGTACAGCATTTTTGTTGCCATATATTAAGAAAGTAAACTCTCTACCTAATTCAATGATAGTTACTTATAGTGATATAGAGCACGCAAATAAAATAGATGAATATTCTCCATTCGTAAGTCTTGATTTACCTGAGAATATCAATGTGGCGACCAATGGAGAGCTGACAGATACTACCATGAGTATCAAATTATTCAATCTTTTCACCATTAAGAAAGTAAATGTGCGATTATTGGTAGATACAGATGTGTATGTAGGTGGAGAAACTGTAGGTTTCAATTTATATAGCGAAGGTCTAATTTGTGTAGGTAGCAATGCTGTAATAACTACCGATGGTACCAGTGAGCCTATGAGAGATATTGGTATGGAAGAAGGAGATGTTATACTCAAGATTGACGACATAGAGATTGAGAATATTGGAGATCTTGATAGCATTATTAATGCTCCATCTAGACAAGGGAAAGAAATAACGCTTACTATTAAGCGTGGAGATGAAATATTTGACGCTAAGACCAGTCCTGTATACGATCTGATTAGTCAGAAATATAAACTCGGCCTTTGGGTTAGGAATAATGCGAGCGGAGTAGGTACGCTAACTTATGTAAAGATGAGTGATTTTCGATTTGGAGCAGTAGGACACCCTATAGTAGATAGTTCGTTAGGAGATAGTTTCGAAGTTGAGCGTGGTAATATATATAAATGTCGACTCTTAGGTATCAAGAAAGGAGAGAAGAATAATCCAGGAGAGATACGTTCGTCTATCAATCTTAGTGATGATGCAATTGGGCTAGCGGATACCAATTGTAAATATGGAGTATATGGCAATATCCTAAATAAGGCCATGATAGATGCAGATAGGACATCTACACTAGGCGGTAGACTAAGTGTGAAGTTGGGTCCAGCTAAAATATATTGTAATCTAGACAATGAAGGTGTTAAGGCATACGATGTGAAGATTATTAGAGCCAACAAACAAAACTCTGCCGATGAAAAGAGTATGATTATCAAAGTAACAGATAAAGAACTGCTCGAGAAAACCGGAGGAATCATTCAAGGCATGAGCGGAAGTCCGATAGTGCAGAATGGTAAATTAATTGGTGCAGTAACTCATGTATTCGTGAATGATCCTACTCGTGGTTATGGTGTGTACATTGATTGGATGATCGAGAACTAAAAAAGACCTTAAATAGGTCTTTTTTGTTAGTCTAATAAGTTATCGATTTTCTCAGCAACGAAGTCATTATATCTATTACGAAGTTCATCTATATGAGAATATGTATGATGACCTATATCTTCTTCATTAGCATTTGCTAATGCTCTGATTAAAATTGGTTGTGTATAATTCGATGCTAAGAAAATATTTAATTTGTTGGTGCATTCTTGTGTTTTGTTCTCTAAATCTTTAATAGCTTTTTCATATTCAGATATGTTTTCTTCTAGACGCAATTTGTGAGTAATTTCACGACGTACTTGATCTTTAATTTCTTGAAGTTTTACTTGCATTCCTTGGATTATTTCTGTGCATTCAACTAATGCACGAAGATTTGCTATATTGGTATCCACAATCTTCTCAAAATTAGATCGTTCAGATTCGAGATTATCTAAACGTGTCTTGATTTTCTCAGATTCTAAAATGTGAACAGAGATCTCTTTTTCTATTTCTAGTATTTTACTTGAGATTTTATTGTTAGGAGTTTTCTCTTTTAGAATATGTAAATGTTGTTCAGCTAATAGTTTGTTATCTAGCACCTTATTGTATAATCTAGTGAGTTCATCTTTCTTCTTATTAATTTCACGGTTTACGATAATGTCTCTTACTTTAGGATTATTGTCTACCAGTGTAAGAATAGTGATTAGTTTCTTAAATTCTTCTGAGTATTTCATTTCACTATGAAGCTCGATGAATTGATTGGAGTAGTTGGACTCAAAGGTGCCTGTAGGCAAGGTATATATATTAGGAAGAGATTGGTTGTATACCGAATAATTTTTGCCTAAGAATCTAAAGCCAATGTTAATAGAGCCATTATTATATACTTTGCTTAATGATGAACAATGTTTTTGAAAGGATTGAGTTAATAGAGTATCTATCTCAGCCTTGTATTGAGTCTTAGTGTCAGCTAGAGTCTTCTCAAGTGTTTTTATATTTGTATTTATTTGTGATAATTGGATATTAGTATCTTCTATATGTTCTTTGTTTTGAGATATTAAGAAATCTTTCCTAAGTATTGGATCTAAATATTGATAATAAGTTTGTAAGTATGTAATTTCGTCTTTTGTCATAACATCTCCTTTGAGCACATTATACTACAAATTGAAAGTTTGTCAATATTTAATACACTAAAAGTATAATGAAATTTTTAAGTATTGTGATAGTAAAAGAGAATATAAGGGTGGTGATGATAATTAGTATTAATGTAACCAAAAATTTACTTCTATTAATGTCAAAACAGCATCTAAAATAATCTTGTTCGCGCATATTACAACTCATATGAGTAATGGATAGAACAAACAGAAACCATGTGGCTAAAAAATAGATAAATAGTATCATCGCAAGGATAATACAATTAAAAAATCCATAAATCATTATCAGACTCACAAGGATTATAGTCTGACTATATACTAGATACAGATAGAATATTATTGATAGTGGAGTCAAGTATGGTTTGCAGTGGCAGATCCATATGATGAGGAAGAATATCATTAGACTAAAAAGAGTCGAAAAAATCATCGAAGCCATACCGCAATCGCCTTTTAAAAATTTAATATAAGAAATGTTGGATAGGTCGATCGTCAAGAATCCACTAGAGAAATTGATACTAGCAAATACAGCAAGAATAATAGCGACAATGCTAGTCAGTATTAGAAGAATAACGTAACCTTTTTTTTGTTTTAACGGTGAGAATACGCAGTCAATAAAATATCTCATATTATGATATATGAAATAATGATTTGAATTATTGCTATGAAATGCTTAAGTAAGTTTTTTAAATGTTTAAAAAAGTCCTATTATTTTGATACACTTTCGCAAATAATATGATATACTTATTGCACACAAGGGGGAAAAATGATTGAATTCAAAGATGAATGGAGAAAATTCAAAGGCACAGAATGGAAAGAGTCCATTAATGTTGCTAAGTTTATAGAAGAAAATTATAAAGAATACACAGGAGATGATAGTTTCTTAGTAGGCACTACTAAGCGCACTGATAAAGTATGGGCGAAGTGTACTGCATTACTAAAGAAAGAGATGAAAGTAAGATTACTAGATGTAGAACTGAGAAAAATGTCTGGTATTACATCTTTCGCGCCTGGTTATATTGATAAATCTAATGAAGTGGTAGTAGGCCTTCAGACTGACAAACCACTCAAGAGAATAGTCAATGTGTATGGTGGACTTCGTATGGCCAAGTCTGCATTATCTGCGTATAACAAATCAATGGACAAATCTATCGAGAAGTTATTCGTAGATGGTATTCGCAAGACTCACAACGACGGAGTATTCGACGCATACACTCCAGATATCCGTAGAGCACGTAGTGCTGGTCTTATAACAGGGCTACCAGATGCATACGGTCGTGGTCGTATTATTGGCGACTATCGTAGAGTGGCATTGTATGGTATTGACGCACTCATCGAAGAGAAGAAGAAAGATCTAGTATCACCATTCTTATTAGATATTGATACCGAAGAGAAGATTCGTCTTCGTGAAGAAGTAAATGAACAAATCAGAGCATTAGATAAGATCAAGAAAATGGCGTCAGACTATGGATTCGATATCTCTAAGCCAGCCATGAATGCTAGAGAAGCATTCCAATGGACATACTTTGCATACCTTGCTGGAGTGAAAGAAAATAATGGTGCAGCGATGAGTCTAGGTCGTGTATCTACATTCTTAGACATATATATCGAGAGAGATATGAAAGAAGGAGTACTCACTGAATTAGAGGCGCAAGAGTTGGTAGATCAATTCACTATCAAACTTCGTCTTGTTCGCCATCTTCGTACTCCAGAGTATGATGAAGTATTTGCTGGTGATCCTACATGGGTAACAGAAGCGATCGGCGGTATGCTAAATGACAAGAAGAGTCTTGTCACTAAGAACTCATTTAGATTCTTGCATTGTCTTATCAATCTAGACTCTAGTCCAGAGCCAAACTTAACTGTATTGTGGTCGACTAAACTACCTAAGAATTTCAAGAATTATTGTGCTAAGATCTCAATTCTTACTGATAGTATTCAGTACGAGAGCGATGATGAGATGCGCCCATTGTATGGTAGTGATTATGCGATTGCATGTTGCGTATCTGCGATGAAAGTAGGTAAACAAATGCAATTCTTCGGCGCTCGTTGTAATTTAGTGAAGTCATTATTGTACGCCATCAATGGCGGTATCGACGAGAAGAGTGGCAAACTCGTAGTAGAAGGTGTGAAACCAATCGAAGATAAAGTATTGAAATATGACAAAGTGAAGAAAGCATATTTCGAGATATTAGAAAAAATTGCCAAAACTTATGTTGATGCATTGAATATTATCCACTATATGCACGACAAATACGCATACGAAGCAGGTCAAATGGCACTTCATGATACAGTAGTGGAGAGATTGATGGCATTCGGTATGGCGGGACTATCTGTTGCTACTGATTCATTGTCTGCTATCAAGTTCGCGAAAGTAACTCCTATTAGAAATGAACAAGGAATTGCGATTGATTTCGATATCAATGGAGACTTCCCTAAATATGGTAACGACATAGATGATGTTGATAATATTGCAGTAGAGATTGTTACTCATTTCATCAAGTGTCTAAAGAAGAATAAACTTTATCGTGAAGCAAAACACACATTATCTGCGCTAACCATCACATCTAATGTAATGTATGGTAAGAAGACCGGCTCTACTCCAGATGGTAGAAAGGCTGGTACTCCATTCGCTCCAGGTGCTAATCCAATGCATGGTAGAGATTGTAGCGGAGCGCTCGCTAGTCTAAATAGTGTAGCGAAGATCCCTTATTGTGATGTATGTCAAGATGGTGTTAGTAATACTTTCTCAATCGTGCCTAATGCCTTAGGTCGTGAAGAAGATGATAGAGTGAAGAATCTAGTAAGTATCCTTGATGGATATTTTAAGCAAGGCGCTCAACATATCAATGTAAATGTACTCAATCGTGAGAAACTCATCGATGCGATGAATAATCCTGGCAAATATCCAACTCTTACTATTCGTGTATCCGGATATGCAGTGAACTTCAACAAACTTTCTCGTGCTCATCAAGAGGAAGTGATCGCTCGTACTTTCCATGACAAGATTTAGGTGGTGAGATGAGATTAACTAAATTAGATAACGAATTAATCGCATTAGCGAGTGAGGTCGTTCTAAAAAATACCGATCTATACGAACGTATTGATTGGCACGTAGGATCTGCCTTGAGAACAAAAGATGGCAAGATCTATATTGGCATGAATATCAAAAATTCACACGCAGTATGTGCCGAACAAGTGGCGATTGGTCAGGCGTTAGCTAACGGAGAACGTGAATTTGATACCATAGTAGCAGTTCGTGTAAAAAATGACGGCACAGCAGATGTAGTTCCGCCATGTGGGTTATGTAGATATATATTTGGTCAACTCAAACTAGACAATATGTATGTCATACTATATGATAAGAAAAAATTAATTAAAGTCAAGGCAAAAGAATTGTTGCCTTATCCATATTAAAATTATGGGGAATTTATGGAAATAATGTTGATTCAAGAGAACGATATAGAAGAAGTAAGAGATCTAATTGCAAAAACTGCTAGAATTAGTCTGGCAACTCATTATCCACAAAAATCAATAGAAGGAGTGGTTAGTTCTCTAAATGTAGAAGGCTTGAAGAAAAGAATTAGTTTCACTCATTTCTATGTGGTGAAGGATAATAATAAAATTATAGGCTGTGGAGCGATAGGTCCTTATTGGGACAGCGAAACGGAGAGTAGTTTATTTACTATATTCGTAGATCCCGATTATCAAGGACAGGGTGTTGGTAGGAAGATTATTAACACCTTAGAGAGTGATGAATTTTTCTTGAGAGCTAAGAGAATAGAGATCCCTGCTAGTATAGTTGCGATTCCATTCTATAGAAAGATGGGCTACGAATTCAAGAATGGCGAATTAATATTCGATCATGGAAATATAAAATTGGAAAAATACAGATAATGCAAGGTAGAATTAATAGTATCGAAACATTAGGAACACTTGACGGACCGGGAGTTAGGTTCGTCGTGTTTTTCCAGGGCTGTAAATTAAGGTGTAAGTATTGCCATAATCCAGAGACGTGGAATATGGAGGGTGAATCTCAGATCGTATCTAGCGATGAACTAATAGAGAGAATCGAGAAATACCGAAATTATTTTGGCGAAGATGGTGGGGTAACGTTCTCCGGAGGAGAACCTTTGTTGCAACCTGAGTTTTTGGTTGATATGCTCAAAAAATGTAGAGAAAAAAATATTCACACAGCAATAGATACTGCAGGTGTAGGATTTGGAAATTATGACGAGATTTTGCGTTTAGTCGATCTAGTGATCCTTGACGTTAAGGCAGTTGATGGTAATGAATATAGAGAACTCACAGGACAAGATATTAAATTCTTCAATACTTTCGTAGAGAAGATTAGAGAACATGGTAATAAGGTGTGGCTAAGACAAGTAATCGTGCCGACTATCAATGACGATATAGAACATATTGAGAGATTGAAGACATTTGCTAAGACCATAGAAACGATAGAGAAGATAGAGCTTCTGCCATACAAGACTATAGGAGTGCATAAGTATAAGACTTTAGGATTGCCGTATAGACTAGAGGGTGTGCCAGAACCAAGTGTTGATAAATTAAGTGAATTAAATGAATATTTACAGAAAGACTCGGAGTAGAGTCTTTTTTATTAAATTTATTTGACTTAAATTCAGAAAAGTGATATATATTGTTTAATGACAAAAACTTTGTTTTTGTCAAGTAGGAGGGAATATGAAATCATTTAGTTTGAAATTATTTTTGATTTCTATCTCTATGGCAATTATTATGTTATTTTCTGTATTATTTATGTCTTACATAAAATCAGATAAAACAATTGCTACTAGAGAGATCAACGTAAGTGAAATTGGATCATTGTCTTATGAAGAAAAAATGAATAAGATTTATGATCAATTTCAAAATATTGAAACTAAAAACCAAGGACAATTTTCTTATTTTAGTGGAGAAATCAATTTGGACACAATTGATTTTTTAAGTACTGGATACGAGGGAGATGAATTTGTTAATAGTTATTCATCAGTAATGGATAATTATAACGAAACAATATCTATTTCTAAAGATTTAGTTATTGATGGTGAAGTTGTAGAAACAAATGAATATGAATTTGCTACAGAATATAATGAAGAGACTGAACAATTTTTCTTCATAGACGAAGAAGGTAATAAAATAGATATTTTATCTGAGTTGGATAATGATAATCTTGATGAATGTCTAGTATTATCAATGACTGCAGTTACAGCAATTGTAGCATTTGGCGTTTTATCAATTTTATTTGTAGGTACTGTATCTGAGAACGCCGATCAAATCGGAAGAGATATAGAAAATCTATGGAATGGAATTAAAGACGGTTGTGTATCATTCTGGGAAAGTTTGAGATTGGCTTTTGGTGCAATAACAGCTGTAAAATTAACAGAGGCAATAAGTATTTTAACAGTCGCTCAGGCTGAAACAATTTACAAAAAAGCAATAAAAAGAAAGGATCAATACTTATTATTGGGTACTATTACTGGTGATGCTCCTATCCCTATATTATACAAGTTTACTAATATAAAAAATGCACGTAATTGGATCAAAAAAGGTGGATCTATTTGGTCTCCTTATAAAACAACTACTAAAAATGCTATTAAAAGCGCGAATTATTTAGCTGGAGGATTTAATTATGATACTAAGGCTTATCAATTAAATCTGACAGAGCATCATTATAATCCAATTTTCCCAACATTTGAACATTATCATACATTGAATAAAAAATTAAAACGTGTAAATTTAACATGTCATGGATTTTTTGGATTACCTTATAAGGGGGAGTAATGAATAAAAATGAATTAAGAATCAAAGAGAAATTGCAAGAATTAGAAAAGTTTAAGGATCATGTCTATAGCCTAATTGGCAAAAAAGATAACTTTAAAATACAGGATCTAGAAAAATATATACTAAAAGAATATGGTGTTAAATCTTTTAATTCATTGCAAGAACTTTATAAATTTTACGGATATCCTGAAATTGCAGATGATGTTAAAGAACATGTAGATGTGTTAGCTTTTCATATTGTAGAGAATCGATATAAGGTTGCAGAGATTAAGGGGAAAGATTGTCCTGTTACTATTTTCTATCAATATGATGATAATAATGATGTAGTTAATATGTTTATTGATACTTGGGGATTACCGAATAGTGAATACATAGGAATATTCATAAAAAATGGAGAAAATTCAATAAAAAATAGTATAACAGTCAGTTGTGGAGGACCGAGCAAGAGTCAAATTAAATTCTTACAATCTCTCAAAGATTAGATATGGAAAAAAATAAAGGAATAAAACTAACCTTAATTATATGTTGCATAAGTATTGTCATATTGATAATATCTAATGTTTTCATCTATCTTCATTTCTTTTCATTTAACA
>JAZOUZ010000096.1:0-4930 GCA_045658505.1 Candidatus Onthoplasma sp.
TTTATGTCAATAATTAAGTTAATGTTAAAAAATTTGTCAAAGATATGAATAATATTTGTTAAATATTTGCTATTATGATAAAATAAAAATATATTAGAGGTAAGTATGAAAAAGAAAACCAAATCAAAATCAACTAAATCAATTAATAGATTTAATCCAAAACCGGACGTTGGTCTAAGCGAAAAACAGGTAAAAGAAAGAACTGATGCCAATCTGGTAAACGTATCTAATGTAAAAACTAGTAAAAGCATTGGTAGTATTTTGGCAAAAAACATTTTTACTTTCTTCAATATCACTTGTCTAGTGGTGGCATTCGCTCTAATATTCGTCGAAGCATACTCTGATCTTACCTTTATGGTCATCGTGGTATTGAATACTGTGATCGGTATAGTCCAAGAAATCCGAGCCAAAATCACAATGGACAAATTATCTCTAACCAACTCAAACTTTACCAAAGTCGTTCGCGAAGGTGAGGAAGAAGAGATCTACAAGACAGAAGTGGTATTAGATGATGTATTGGTTCTCAATCCTGGTATGCAAATTGCCTGCGATAGTATCATTCTTGACGGCTTCGTCGAAGTGAATGAGAGTCTTCTCACTGGAGAAAGTTTGCCTGTGAAGAAATCAAAAGGAGATAGTTTACTTGGTGGTAGTTTCATATCTAGTGGTACTTGTCGGGCAAAAGTAAACAAGATCGGTGATGAAAATTATATCTCTCAGCTCAGCCAAAAAGCGAAAACATTCAAACAATCTAAGAGCGAACTCCTTAATTCTCTTCGTTCGTTAATCAAAATCATATCAATATTCATGATCCCTATCGCTATCATGATGTTATATAATAACTATACTTATTACACAGCTAATCCCGCTCTTGAATATTCGTTAGGCTATATGGTCGTTACTAAGACTGCGGGTTGTATTGTAGCAATGATCCCTGCTGGTATGTTCTTGCTCACCTCTGTAGCGTTGGCAGTAAGCGTCATTAGATTAGCTAAGAAACGTACTCTTGTGCAAGAATTATATTGTATAGAAATGTTGGCTCGTACGAATGTATTATGTCTAGACAAAACCGGTACTCTCACTAACGGATCTATGAGTGTTAGTGAAGTGATCTTATTAGGAAATAAGAGCCAAAAAGACGTAGAAAAAATTATAGCAAGTATGGCTAGTACTTTCCACGAAGCTAATCACACCGCCCTTGCATTGAAGGCATATTTTGGAAAAGGAACATATACTGCTGAAAAATCACTTCCATTCTCTAGTGAACGTAAATTCATGGGCTGTAAATTTAAAAATGTTGGTACATTTAAGCTTGGCGCATATGAATATGTAATGGACACACCAACTACTAAGATAAAGGCAGAAGCCGAAAAATATGCTAGTAGCGGATACCGTGTATTGATGTTGGTAGAGAGCAATGCTAATTTTGACAAAGCAGATTGTACTCCTATTGCATTAGTATTACTAGAAGACAATATTAGAAAAGATGCTCCAAAAACTATTCAGTGGTTCAAAGATAACGAAGTAGATATCAAGATCATATCTGGAGACAATCCTATTACTGTGAGCGAAGTAGCAAGAAGGGTTGGTGTAGATAATTACGATAAATATATTAGCCTACAAGGTATGTCCAATACCGAAGTAATGGAATGTGCTAATAAATATTCAATATTTGGACGAGTAAGTCCAGAGCAAAAAGCAATTTTGGTCAAAGCTCTAAAATCTCAAGGAAAAACTGTAGCCATGACAGGTGATGGTGTGAATGATATCCTAGCACTAAAAGAGGCGGATTGTTCTATCGCTATCGCTGCAGGTAGTGATGCTGCCCGTAGTGTTAGTCAGTTGGTATTATTAGATAGCAATTTTAGCTCAATGCCTAGCGTAGTAGCGGAAGGTAGACGAGTGGTCAATAATATTCAAAAATCTAGTTCTCTATTCTTGATGAAGACTATATTCGCTATATGTATATCAATATTTGTACTCTGTATGAATAAGACCTATCCATTCTCTCCTATACAATTCATACTTCTGGAAATGTTAGTTATCGGATTGCCATCATTCTTCTTAGCTCTACAACCAAATACCAATCCAATACGTGGAAAATTCTTGTCCAATGTCGCAAAAACAACTTTACCAGCAGGTATATGTCTAGTATTATGTACTATCGCTCTATATATTTATCAAATGTATACCGGTATCACCACAGAAGTATTAGTAACTATGGCGTCGATCGGAATCTTAGCGATTGGATTCATTGCATTGTTTAGAATGTGTAAACCATTTAATTTCTTAAAAACAATCATGTACATTGCATGCTTAGGTATTAGCATTACTGCGATAATTACACTACCAGGAATATTCAAATATGTAACACTATCATATGCAGATTTCTTGTTCTTAATTATTGCTGTGCAGACTAGTTACCCTGTATATATTGCACTTACTAGATTGTTTGAATTATCCAATCATATTACGACAACTCAATAATATTGGATATTGATTTATCTATGAGTTCAAATTTATAAATACCCGAAAGGGTATTTTTTTTCATTAATAAATATTTCTCTTCATCTAACCTATAATAATCATCAAATTCGGGAAAAAAATCTTTCAATACTTTAGGATCTTCTTGCGTGATATCCCTTGATAATAATTGATTAGCATACTTATAATTTTCTGCCATAATACAATCTAAAAACACTGTACCGACAAACTCTTCACGCATCTCCATATCTTCATCATCTAAGTAGACTAAATATTTCTCAAAATTTTTGCTAATATGATATACTCTGCCATGATTCATCACGTCGTACAATTTGCACATAAAATACTTTTCATTATTTTCTTCATTATATTCGTCAAAATAACTTGCGAACAACAATTCTTCTTTTTTGAATGCTACGATATAATTTCTCTCACCTACGAAATATATCATACACATCTCACCCATCTTCTCAATGTGAGAGTATTCTAATTGATCCACTTTGTCTCGAAATACAATTTCTCCATCATAACTAATCACTAATTCTTCGTGGATCGATATAGTCATTATCTTATTTAGATAAGAAAAATTAGTAGTGAAAAAATGACTCGACCGAATATTCAAAAAATAATATTCATCATCTCCACATACTATTTTATTGACTAAATTACTATTCTCACGATCAATTATGTGCAGATTATCTCTATATACTAGTCTAAGAATAGTATCGTCTAGTATGTATTTCACATTTGGAAATAACTTTTCGCCACTCTCTAAATATACACAATCTATGCACTTAGACACTAAATATTTCATAATAATATGTATGATTACTCTCCGGATCTGCGTTACAGCAAACTGCGTCAAGAATTGACAAATATAATAAATATTCGCTCTATAATTTTTCATCAATAGGAGAACATATATATATGGAAAAAAAAGATTGTCAAATACACATTATGCCGACTAAAATTACAGACGAAGACATTACTGCTTTATTCAACGGGATAATTAATGTAGTTAAGAAAAAGGTAGAACTAGATACTAGATCTCATCTTATTAATATCAATAACAATATGAATAAACTCATGAAAGAATTGAACGAAAAAAGAAAAGAATGTAATAGATTAAAAAACGAAATAATCTATCTAAAAAGTCAACTAAATCATATAAGAGACCAAACAGAGTCCCCTATCTAGTATCCATTTCGACACTTTCACACACCTAATGGTATGTTTTTTATGAGAAAATTTAAGAAATTTTGATTTTTTTTGAAAAAGATTTGCATATACCTAAAAAAATTGTTATATTATTTTTATAAAAAAGATTTAGGTGTGGTGTGATTATGGATGAGATGATTTTTTTTGACAACGCGAAAGATAGTGTAACAAATTTCTTTGAGAAGGAATTCCCAAACTTTCCACCGCTACTAATGTCGCACTTTTTAAATAAATTTAATGATATATTGAATTACTCTGAAGAGGGCAACTCTATTAAGCCAAAAATAGTATTCACTGACAATATAGAAGCACTCTCTCGTGCTATTCCAAAATCTGATAATCTAGTGATATTTGAGGATAGTGAAGCCACTATGTTCAACTCTCGACTAAAATCATTACTACCTATTATCAGAAATGATTGGTGCCTATTCATAGATATTAAAGAAAATAGAATTAGATATGGTGTACTAATGTCGTATACCAGCATAAAAGATATTAATCTACTTAGATCTTTAGAACAAAACGAATCTCTAAAAGAAAAGAAAATGCACTGTGTCATTGCTAGACCACTAAACTTTTATTCAATGTTACTACACTCTATTACGGGCAATGATCTAATAGTCAATTTCTCTTTGGACAAATCAAAATCAAATGTATTCAATACTGAAATTAAAGAATTCGTAGATACAATATTTAGTAAACTCCGCACCACTCAGCGAAAACTTCAAGATATGAAGAATATGTATCTTAATATTTTTACCAATGTACTTAGCTATGTCAATGGATCTATCTGTGTGGTAGTAGACAAAGACTATAAAGATAATGGATTGTTCGAAGATGGTATTTGGTTAAAAGAACCAATCAGTTTTAGCAAACTTTTCACTCAATCTAAGAGTTATAATGAAGAAAAACTTCAAGCTCATGCCGATTTGTTTATGAATATGCTGAACTTTGATGGTATTACTATTATAGATAATCAAGGACGACTTAGAGCATACAATGTATTCGTAGAGACTAACTCTAATAAGGTCGGATACATCGTCGGCGGTGCTAGAAAACGTGCAGCATATTATATCCTTTCTACTAAGAAAAAAGATATAATCGGTGTATATTTTCAATCACATGAAGGCGAAGTATTCTTCCAAGAAATGCTACGCCCTGCTCCAAAAACGAAAAAGAAAAAAGAAGTCAAATAGACTTCTTTTTTTTATTTATTTTAGTCGAAGAT
>JAZOUZ010000097.1:0-3409 GCA_045658505.1 Candidatus Onthoplasma sp.
AAGAAAATCTCAGATCTAGAGATAGGTCGTATGGCATAATAGCGCATAGTTCCATCTTTAATTTCGCCAGCGACAGATCCGCATGCCATCATTATAGCATATATGATAATTACGAATGAGAATACTCTAAGTACAAAATAAGCATAATCATAAGCATTCGTATCATGATTAGATGTAACACCTATTGTAAGAGGGTGCGCATAATCATTCTCAACTTCGTTATTTTCAAATAAGAATGAGTATCTGATTAGAAGAGAGTTGGCATTATATTCTGAATAATTCTTGATATACATGATATCCATCTCTTCAGTAGCGTCAGTATGTTCAAATGCATTAGACAATAATTCATATTTGACAAGATTAATAAATGTCTTGGCCGTATTTATATATTCATTAGCTAAATTATCCATTAGATAAGCATTAGTAGTATTTTTGTTCGCGTTCTGTACAGCCAAATCATAATTCTCTTTTATTTCTATTAATATGCTATCAAGTCTTGCGTTGATTAAACTAAAATTAGAATTTTTTCCATTTTCTGTATAATCGCGTATAAAGTTATTAGACAGATTAGGATATATGAAATTGTTTAATGCTTTATAAAAGCCTGATTTGTATTGTCTTTCGTAGTCGCTATAGTGAGATAAAATTTGAGACTTTTCTTTAGTAATACTGAAATGATCATATATTTCAGCATAATAATGTTGATATTTGTCATGATTTTTCTCAGTAGAGAGTAGAGCATAACTACCATTAGAAGAATTAACTAAAGCTTTATTGATCGCAGTGTTCAATCGCGTAAGACTACTAAGTACATTGTTTTTAGCTATGGTATTAATATATTCTTGAGTAGATCCATCAACTCCACTATCAATATAATTTTTTAATGCTAATTCATAGTTCGATATTAGATTATCAATGTTTGCTTTGACATTAATCGCCTCATTATCTATTGTAGACACTCTATAGTTCTTTACATTGTTTACAGACTGAGAGAGTAGGGTATCGATTTCTGATTTTTTGTCAGCACCCGGACTACCCATGAACGATGTATATTTATCAATATATGTATAACCATCAAGTGTAATATCGTAGTTTTCATATATAGTAGGACGATAAATAAATACGCCTAGCACTAAAATAATGGCTAGTATAACTGACAAAATATAAATACCTGGCTTAGATAAAATCTTTTTAAATTCTGCGGATATTACCTTGAACATTTTTTCTCCTATACAATACTAGTAGAAGGACGATCTTTATTTAATATTTCAAAATACAATTCTTCTAACGTTTTTTGGATTTTCTTGATAGAATATATCTTCACGCGCTTGAAATTTAAATATGATATGATAGTAGCAATATTTTTTTCTTGAATAGGAAGAATAATAGAATTGCCAACTATTTTAGATATAATATTATACTTTTCTTTCAACGCATGAGCAGCATAGTGCGGATAATTGCACATTAATTGTACTTGCTGTTTGGCTTGTACCATAGCTTTGATCTGGGCCATAGACTTGTATTCTATCATTTTACCATCGTTGATCAATCCTATGATATCGCAAATGTGTTCGAGTTCTGCTAGATTATGACTAGATATAAATATAGTAATATTTTCCTTCTCAGCGAGAGACTTTAGTATATTTCGCATTTCTAAGATTCCATTTGGATCTAGTCCATTAGTAGGTTCGTCTAGTATTAATAATTTAGGCTTATTTAGTAATGCTTGCGCGATGCCTAATCGTTGTTTCATGCCTAGAGAATAAGTAGATACTTTATCTTTGATACGATTCTCCATACCTACTAATTTTATTATTTCAGGGATTCTCTTTAATGCATCTTTACCATAAAATCCTGCATATAGTTTCAAATTTTTCAATCCGCTTAAATAAGGGTAGAGTTGAGGCATCTCTACTACAGCACCAATATGCTTGATGGCATGCTTAAATGAATTAGTGATGCTATATCCTAATATACGAACATCACCAGAAGTAATTGGAATAAGACCGGTAATCATCTTAATAGTGGTAGATTTACCTGCACCATTAGGACCAACAAATCCAAATATTTGGCCCGGAAAAAGAGTAAACGATACATTGTTTACTACTTTCTTTGTTTTATACTCTTTAGTGAGATCGGATACTGTTAGAGTGGGAATCATATTTCTCCTAATTTTTCTTAATTAACATTATAGTAAATAAATTATCTGCAAATAATGCAGTAGATAATATCATTGGAGTATAGAAGTTAGCAAAATTAGATAACGCAAGCATTCCATACATAGTATTAGCACCTATGTTGATATTAACAATAATTGTGATTATTAACAATGCTAGGAATATGCTCAATGAAATAAATACACGCTTTTTTAAATTGTATTTAAAGTCTTTTTCTTGTAATTGAAGCCGTAAATTATTATACTGACTAAACACAACAATAGGGTAGAAGAATAATATCGCAAGCCCTGAAATCAATGTTACATAATAGAAAGGACTAGTACCATAGTGTCTACATACAAAATAACTAATCGCTAATATAATTAGCATATATAAACTAGTAATAAAACTTTTGACGATTAATTTATTGGTAATCTTCTTACTTTTAATATACTTTTCACTTTTCTTGAAATCTACATATTCTACATAATCAATAGAGTCAGTATTAATTGGGGTATTATATTCAATACTATCAAAATTAGATTTCATACCTAAATCATTAAATTGTGATTTGTATTCTTCGTTGATATTTACCTTCACAGTAAATTTGCTTACATCATTATTTTCTGCAAATTGCTCATTATGTAGGATAACTTCATCTTTCAACACTTCACTATTAGTAGTATTGATTTCAAGATCTGTAATATTATCAACATTATTTTCAGAAAATACTTCTTCACTAGGTAGCACAGATTCTTTTGGTTTATTATCTAGTAGAGCGTCCATTATTGAGATTTTTTTCTCTTCAATTATTTCAGACTCTACTAGATTTTGTGTAGTATTTGCATTTTCATCAATAGAAGTAGTGTCTACATCTTCTATCGGCGGATCATCAGAGACGAAAGAAAGTGAAGAATCCTCTTCACATATAGAACGAATTAGCTCGGCATATGGCGGTAATGTGGATAGTTGAAGTTTTCCATTAGCGGTAATCTTGTAGTAATGTCTTTTACCTCCAATATCGCTATCCTGCCAATAAGATGATATGAATTTTGACTTTTCGAGTTTCTTGAGTAGCGTATATAGAGTAGGTTGTTTTATGACAATTTTACCATTTGATTTAGTTTCAATATTTTTTGTTAATTCAAAACCATATTTATCACATTCGTCTAACTCAAAAAGGATTAATGGTATTAAATCTGCAGTCTTCATACACTAATTCCCCTTTTATTGTATCTAACAACAAAACATAT
>JAZOUZ010000098.1:0-7642 GCA_045658505.1 Candidatus Onthoplasma sp.
CAGTATTATTAGATTCTTATCCAAAAAAGATGTCTATTATATGAAATAAAAAAGACTCTATGTAGAGTCATTTTTAATTATATAACTTCTTACGATAGTTATTAGTCTTAGGATAAGATTTCTCATGAATTGAATTTTCGAGTTCCTTTATGAGTTTGATAGAGTTCTTATCTATATCTTTAGGCATTTCGCCCTTTAGAGTAACTACTAAATCTCCGCTACCAATACCTTTTAGATATTTGACACCCTTACCCTTGAGCGTATATTTAGTATTAGACTGAGTGAGTGGTGCCACATCGATAGTAGTAGTTCCCTTTAGCGTAGGTACTTCTACCTTGCCACCAAGCATCAGTGTGGTGATAGGCGCATATACATCTACATATAGATCAAAGCCCTTTCTTACTAATAGATTATGATCTTGAACTCTAATATTAATACGAAGATCTCCTGGTATACCATTAGCTGATGCAGTTTGATGACCCTCACCATTAAGCCTTATAGTCTGATCATTATCAATTCCCGCTGGAATCTTCACCTTAATCTTAGTATTAACAGTCTTTAGCCCACTACCTCGACAAGAAGTGCATTTTTCTTTTACTACTTTACCCTTGCCATTACAATTACGACACACACCTGTAGTACGAGTCATGCCAAATAATGTCTGCTGAGTATATGTCACTCTTCCTGTGCCATTACACTCTGTACATGTTACATAATCGCTATTAGATCTAGCGCCTGTACCTCCACATTCTGAACATCTCTCTTTTCTATTCAAGGTAATCTCTTTCTCACAGCCAAACGCTGCATCTACGAAAGAAATAGTGATATTAGTATTAATATCATCGCCTTCTTCACGCGCTGGTTGACCACCTCGACCGCCAAAGTTGGTGAACATATTGAATATATCTTCAAATCCACCAAATCCGCCTTCGCCAAAGCCTGAAAAACCTTGTCCACCACCAAATCCTTGTGGACCATCAGCGGAGCCAAATTGATCATAGTTAGCACGCTTTTGCTTATCACTAAGCACAGAGTATGCCTCATTTATTTCTTTGAATTTTTCTGCAGCCTCAGGAGTCTTATTTAGATCAGGGTGATATTTCTTGGCTAACTGTCTATATGCAGACTTTATCTCATCATCGCTAGCATTCTTACCTACTCCTAGCGTAGAATAATAATCATTATTTGCCATACTATTCCTTTATAAACTACTTAATTTTTCTACCTCATCAACTTTAGTTGATTTATGTAATTTGTACTTTTTGAATAATTCCCGACTTTTTCTTCTATTTTTAATATTAAGCATTCTCTTAGTTCCATTGAAAGATATTAATAAACATTGCTTATTTAATTCATCTACAGACACATGAATATCTGTAAGAGTACCAATATTCAAAATCATAAATCTTCAAACTCCGACCTTTGCGTTAAATCATATTTCATTTGATCGAATATCTCTTTTACTTTCTTCTTGTCTACCGCTCGATATAGTTCGGTTTCGATACCTGAAGTATTTATTATATATACAGCAAAAAGTCGAGAAGAATCTAATGAATTCTTCATCTCAATATATGCTATATCTTGATATTGATATGATTTATTATCTATCAAAAATTCAGTCTGGTTATATGAAACCTTCATAACTCTCCTATAATGTATAAGATTGCCTATCTTGGATCTTTAGTCCCAAGCTCGAAAGTTCCTCTTTAGAACTTAGTTCAATCCTTTCGCTATTCTTTTCAAAAACAAGTGTGACCGCAAAATCATCGCTATCGTTATTAGATATGCCGATAAGATTATCTGTATTCACTAGCAAATGTTGGATTGGTAAAAAATTTCTATACCCGTGAGATATCAATTCTTTGTTTAGACCTATGAGTTTTATCTCACCTCTTAAGAATAAAAGACTTCCATTATGATTTTTGATAATTACCCCACCATTTGTCTGTTTGATAATGTCTATATCTTCTATATTAAATTCTCTATTCTTAATTAAGAGTGTATTCTTTTTAATATTCATACTTATACCATATTTTCACGTTCATTCTTTGCTTCAATGATCGCTAATTGTAATTCATCGCATGCATCTTGGACTGCGGATTTATCATTAGATTTATAGTATAATTCTAGTGTCATATTAGGAGTATGCAAATGAATAGCATATTTCTTTCCATCAATGCAACTATTCTCCACACGCAATTTCTTAATCAAATCTAGACGAATAGCATCATCTCCTATATATAACCAATTGCCTTCTATTGTAAAATCTAATTTTCTCATACCATTCTCCAATTTTATAAATTACTGTCTAATCCATCATCTTCAACTCTTGACTTCATAGCATTGTCTATCATAGATTTCATTTGTTCACATTCTTCTTTGCTACCCAAAACATTAAGAGAGTGAAAGAATTGTATATCTAAACTCCATAAATCTAAATGCTCATGTCTAACACTACACCTTTTGATATTATCTATATTAACGATCGCATGTTCATCAATCTTTAAGAATCTAGAATCTGACAATATGAGATCTTTTAATAGAGTATATTCTTCATCTTCTACTGTTTCTACAAAAGTTCTACCATTAGAAGTGATGATCTGCGTTTTATTTGAAAAGCTTTTGCCAAACATATCTATCACACCTAGGTCTATTGTATAGTATCCTTTCTTTCCTGTGAATTTTAAGTAATCATCTTCTATTCTTAAATCTTTTATCATTTTGTTCTCCTTTCTAATCGTATCTATCACAACATATGCTATTTATCAATAAAGCAAAGTCGAACAAGGCATATTGCCTTGTTCTAAACTTTCTTATTCAACTACAACTTCAGGATCTCCATCTCCGTTTGGCTTGTCACCATTAGGATTTTGGTTACCCTGAGGAGCTTCTTGAGCCATATTTTGATACATTTTACTGAAGATTTCGTTAGATACCTTAGTTAAGTCTTCAGTTGCCTTCTTTAGTTCTTCTATGTCTTCACTAGATAGGTGTTTCTTAGCCTCTTCACAAGCATCAGTCAGAGCCTTCTTGTCTTCTTCGCTCAACTTATCGCCATTGTCTTTTACAGTCTTCTCTATATTCATTGTCATAGCGTCTAAGTTATTGCGAGTGTCAATTACTTCACGTTTCTTCTTATCTTCTTCAGCGAATTGCTCTGCTTCTTTTACAGCCTTATTGATCTCATCTTCGCTTAAGTTGGTGCTAGCTGTAATAGTTATCTTTTGCTCTACATTAGTGCCAAGATCCTTAGCAGATACATTTACGATACCATTAGCATCAATATCGAATGTAACTTCGATCTGAGGGATACCACGTGGTGCTGGTGGGATACCTGTAAGTTGGAATCTACCTAGAGATTTATTCTGAGCCGCGAATTCACGCTCACCTTGCAATACATTGATCTCTACACCTGGTTGATTGACTTGAGCAGTACTAAAGATTTGAGATTTCTTAGTTGGGATTGTAGTATTACGAGCGATAAGCTTAGTACATACTCCACCTAGAGTCTCAATACCAAGTGACAATGGAGTAACGTCTAGGAGCAATACGTCCTTAACCTCTCCACCTAATACACCTGCTTGGATAGATGCACCAATTGCTACACATTCATCAGGATTGATGCCCTTGAATGGTGTAACAGGGATCTCCTTAGACAATGCCTCTACTACACATGGTACACGAGTAGATCCACCTACTAATACTACATTAGCGATGTCGTTCTTACTTAGTCCTGCGTCTTTTAGTGCATTACGAGTAGATACTAGAGTCTCCTCTACTAGATCAGCGATCATATTCTCAAACTTAGCACGAGTAAGAGTGTACTCTAAGTGCTTAGGACCTGTAGCATCTGCCGTAATGAATGGTAGACTAATAGTAGTCTGAGTAAGAGTAGATAATTCAATCTTAGCCTTCTCTGCTGCTTCCTTTAGACGTTGTTTAGCTAGTTTGTCAGCTGACAAGTCTATACCGTTCTCTTTCTTAAATTCTTCTACTAATAAATCGATAATACGATTATCGAAGTCATCACCACCGAGACGAGTATTACCATTAGTAGACAATACCTCAAATACTCCGTCGCCAATTTCAAGGATAGATACGTCGAATGTACCGCCACCTAAGTCAAATACTAGAATCTTTTGATTCTTTCTATCTGCCTTATCTAGTCCATATGCCAATGCTGCTGCAGTTGGTTCGTTGATGATACGCAATACTTCTAATCCTGCAATCTTACCTGCATTCTTAGTAGCTTGACGTTGACTGTCGTTAAAATATGCTGGTACTGTGATAACTGCTTGAGTCACCGGTTGACCAAGATATGCCTCTGCGTCTTGCTTTAATTTTGTAAGTATCATAGCACTGATCTCTTCTGGACTATATTGCTTGTCGTCAATTTTTACCTTATAGTCTGTGCCCATCTCACGCTTAATAGAGATAACAGTCTTGTCTGGATTAGCTACTGCTTGACGCTTAGCAACTTGACCTACCAATCTATCTCCGTCCTTGAATCCTACTACACTTGGAGTAGTTCTTCCACCTTCGCTATTTGGAATAACAGTAGGTTGACCACCCTCCATTACTGCCACACAGCTATTTGTTGTTCCTAAATCTATACCGATTATCTTGCTCATAATTTGTCTCCTTATATATTCATTTCTTTTAGTCTTTCTATCCACTTAGGGATATTTGTCATTTGTTCTTCTTTCTTACTATTTCGTCCATGTCCTGTATAGAGCTCTTCGAACTCAATACTTAGTACCTTATTTAGACTTTGAATCAATGTATCCTCATCTCCAGTAGGAAGATCTGTTCTACCCACCGCCACTGAGAATACTGTATCTCCCGAGAAGAGATTCCGTCCGTCTACTAGATAACACATACTATCTATACTATGTCCGGGCGTATAATAACACTTCACCTCGTGCTTGTCAAGGATTATTTCTTGATTATCCTTGAGAGTTATTAGATTATTTATCTCAAATGCTTCAGGCGTATGCCAGTAACTAACATTCTTCTTTGTATCAGTCAGTATCTCTAATAAATACTCACTAGCATAAATAGGAATACCTAATCTATCATACTCTTCTACATATTGTATATGATCAAAATGTCCGTGTGTCAATAGCACCGCTTTGATTGGTAAATCACATACCGTCCTAACCTGCTCTATTGAACAACCCGCATCTACCACAATACAGCTATCATCATCTATGATGATATGAGTATTTTGCTTTAGTTCTCCCTCTGCCCATATTGTTTTAATCGTCTGTATATTCATATTATTTCTTCACTATCACCTGAGAGTATCTAATGACTTTGCCTTTGTAAGTAAAGCCTTTGTAGGCTTCTTTTACTATCATACCACTCTCGACGTCTGCGGTAGAGTCTGTATCAATTGCTTGATGAAGTTCAGGATTGAACATTCCTGTTGCCACAATCTCCTCTACTCCCATTTTACTAAGAGTATCAAGTATGCCTTTTTCTATAAACTGAATACCCATGAGTGTATTCTTGTCTGTGATCATATTCGTAGCCATTTTAAAACTATCTAATGCTGGTAAGAATTGCTCGATAGCGTCCATGAATCCATCTTGTCTAGCATCTCCCAATGCTGTCATCATGCGTTTACGATAATTATCGAACTCCGCCTGTACTCTTAGTAGATCCGTTAGATAATCCTTCTTCTCACTACAAGTACAATCTTCGCTACACTTATTATCTTCAGAGCAACGACAATCATCACCGCAATCGCAGTCGTCATTGCAATGACAAACATGCTCTTTGCCACAAGTACACTCTTCTTCGCAGATACATTCGTGATCTAATTCTTCACCACAACCACATTGACACTTATCTTTGTCTAACTCGTCTTTCACTTATTATCTCCTTTTAAGTTATCTATCTGACTCACTATGAACTTTAATGCAGCAGCCACATTAGCATAGTCTATTCTCTTAGGTCCTACGAGCGCCAACGATGCAATAGGAACACCATTGATAACTATAGGTGCACTCATCATCATACCGCCCTTTAGTTTGCTCTCTACCGCATCTTCGCCGATAGTGAAGTTCAACTCATCTCTATCCCCTTGGATAACATCTATAACCTTATCCGCATCTTCTAAGAATTCAAATACATTCTTAGTATCATCGATTTCTCCTTTGGTGAGACCATCTAACATTTTGGTAGGATTACCATTAGCCACATCACACTTGGTACGTATTACTTGAGCCAATGCTCCAGCGACTGAATCAATCAGATTCTTGAACTCTATCATCTGAGCACCCGCACGAAGACACACCTCATTGATATTGTCTATCATGTATTCGATAGTCTTGCCTTTGAAATGCTTAGTAAGATAATCACTCGTCTCTAGACATGCCGATCTATCAATATTAGGATCTAATGACATATTATCATCTATGATACCCGCATTAGTCTCGACTAGTAGTAGTGCATCTTTCTGTATGAGCGGAATAATCTGAATATTCTCAATAACCAAATGTCTAAGTCCATGCTGGACTAATACCGCAGGACAATTTGTAGCTTTGCTAAGTCTTTTGGCTAATGTTGTAAGTGTATTAATAAGGCTTACAGACTTATCTTCGTATGAAGATATGACACTCTTTATTGAGTCATAATCTAATTTATCATTGTCAAGCAATGCATTCACATACTCTTTATACGCAAGACCTGTCGGTACTCTACCTCCAGAAGTATGCACCTGTCTAAAGTACCCCATGCTCTCTAGTGCATTCAATTCATTTCGGATAGTAGCAGAACTAATATCTTTGAAATGAAGATTTAATTGACCGCTGGTAATCGGCTGTGCGGTCTTGATATATTCATCGACTGCTACGAGAATAATATCATGCTTTCTTTTGTTTTTATCATCTATTATCACTCTATTGCTTTCGTCCTCCATTTAGCACTCTTATTGTATGATTGCTAACTCTATTTTATTCACATTGCTAAAGTTTGTCAACTAAAATTGCCAAAAAAATAAAAAAAATTAGCACTATTTTTGTCTAAGTGCTAATTTAATTGTATTTTACATTAGTTCTACAATAATACTATTAGATACATAGAAATAATCTTCAGCAATCTTCAAGAATCCATCTTCGATCACAATCATGCCTAGTTCTAAGAACTTTCTAATCTTATCCTCTTTACTAAGTAGTAGATCTTCATTAAATTCTTTCTTGAATTTCTCTAGATCTAATCCCTTGATAGTGCGTAGGGATAGCATAATTCTCTCAGTTCTAGCTTCTTGTATGGATACATATTCTTTCTTGTACACAGGAGATTTGCCATCAGCCATAGCGTCAATGTAAGTATCTAGTCGTTTAGTATTAAAATATCTATATCCGCCTACATAACTATGGGCTGATACCCCAAGTCCTACATAATCTACATTCTCCCAATATTTAAGATTGTGCCTACACTCACAGCCCGGCTTAGCATAGTTTGATACCTCATATCTCTTGAATCCATGTTTCTTGAGTATCTTATATATCCTATTATATAGAGACAACGTTTCTTTCTCACTAATAGGTTTAATCTTACCTCTGCGCCATTTATCATATAGTAATGTATGCTTCTCTATCTGCAAACTATATACAGAGATGTGCTTTACATGATG
>JAZOUZ010000099.1:0-13866 GCA_045658505.1 Candidatus Onthoplasma sp.
ACTTAATATAATAAAAGAAATAAAATAGAGATATGAAAAAGATTAACAATATAGATTTTTTCAAAACCGACTCAATAACACTTGCAAAAAATTTAATTGGAAAATGGATTGAAACAAATATTGATGGTGAAATTGTTAAAGCTCAAATAAGTGAAACTGAAGCCTATTTAGGTGTTGAAGATAGTGCATGCCATAGCTATAAAGGAAAACGCACATTAAGAAATGATCCAATGTGGCAAGATGCGGGAACAATTTATGTTTATTTGTGTTACGGAATGCATTTTTTGTTAAATATAGTAAGTAAAGAAAAAAATCAACCAGAAGCTGTGTTAATCAGGGCTTTAGTTGGAGCTAGCGGACCCGGAAAAGCAACAAAGTTACTTAAAATTAACAAATCTTTAAATGGACAAAGTATTATAAATAATCCAAAAATTTGTTTATTAGATGATAATAAAAAATATCGTTTAGAAGCTAAAAAAAGAGTAGGCATTGATTATGCTCTTGTTAAAGATCGAAATGCAATGTTGAGATTTGTTATGATAAATGATAATTGATTATGTCATTTTTGCAAAAGAATTCATATATACTTAAAGATTAATTTTTAAGGAGAAATATATGAATCCATTTAAAGAAAAACCCATAAATTTAACTAGTAGTTTTAGAAATTGGAAACAACTTTATCCAAAACCATATAATAAGGATAATATTGACCCCTACACCAAGTGCAGAATTATACTTATGAATGGCACGGAATTTGAAGCGAATTGGTTTTCACATAACCTAGCTCGTCACACCACAAATAATGATCTAAGAAGAGAACTTGCACTTACACGCTCAATTGAAAAACAACAACAAATTAGATTATCTTTATTGAAACCTGCAAACGAAAGTATTTTAGAGCACACAATAAGTTATGAACAACTTGCTGTAGATTTAACAGCTGAACTTGCCCAAAGAGAAAGCGATTGTTATGTTAAAAAAGCATTAGATTTTGCACTGCTAGAAGATTTCGATCATTTGTATCGCTACTCAAATCTACTTGAAATGGAACAAGGTGTTAAAGCTGAAAAGTTAGTTGGTAGATACACTGAAATTATGCCAGCAAGACCAACCATAGCACATCATAGATTTAATGTTGATAATGTTAAAAGACCAATGTGTTCCAATAAATTAGACAAACAATCCGTTTTAAACACAATGATTATAACTGCTGCTGAGCAACAAACAATGAATTACTATATGAATGTAACCAACTTGGTGAAAAGTGATTTATCAAGAAAGCTTTACATGGAAATTGCTCAGGTTGAAGAAGAACACGTCACGCAATATGAGAGTCTTTTAGATTCAGGAGCAACATGGCTAGAAATGTTACTGTGGCATGAATATACAGAATCTTATTTATATTGGTCATGCGCAATGACAGAAACTGATCCATATATAAAATCAATATGGGAAGAACATCTTAAAATGGAAATTGCACATCTTCATAAAGCTTGTGAGTTATTGGAAAAATATGAAAATAAAAGTTGGCAAGAAGTTATTCCTGATGGAGAATTCCCTGAGCCAATATCACTACATGAAAACATAGAATATGTAAGGAATATTTTAAATAGCACTGTTCAATTTACAGGTTATTTTGAAGACTATATTAACATAAATCAACTAGATAAAGATGCAAATTTCTTTAAGTATCAAAACATTATGAATCCTAGCACCGAGATTGTTCCTTCCCATATTGTTATTGATACACACATTAAAGGATATGGCTACGATTATAGATTTGAAGTTGCTCCAAATCCAATAGAACAACTAAGAGATAGAAGAAACGACAATACTAGCGTTGGTAGAGTTCCAAATGAAGCAAAAAGCTCTGATTTCTTTTGTAACACACTAAACTTTAACAATTCGCCAAACGATGAATTTGTTTAGAATAACTTTAAGTATTTTATCTTTATAATAGCATATTTATTTAATGCTTTTCAATACAAATTCTTTTTAGACGGCTGAAACCCCACAAAGATGTAGGGAACAACTAAGTTTGTTCCTTGAAAATATATTATTAAATAAACCTCAAATCTAAAATTATGATTTGAGGTTATTTTCACTATCTTATTTATTGCTTCTTAAAATTTTTAATAAAATAAGTGAATAAGATATGGCGACAATTATTATTGCTAATGACACTAAGATATTGGTTAAATTACTGTAAGATTGAGTATTTTGAAATACAGATAAAGCGTTTACTAAAGTATGCGTCAATATGCAAGATATCAATGATCCGCCTTTATAGAATATGATAATAAATAAAAATCCTACTGCCATTGCATAGAATACTTGGCAAATGTTCGGAATAATATTATCTAATCCACTTGAAAATAAATTTATTAAATGGCCGATACCAAATGTTACGCTAGAAATTATAATTGCAGATTTTACATTGTTTCGCTCTAATGCTCTAAATAGAAATCCTCGAAAAATGATCTCTTCAACGAATCCAACACAAACCATTGTCAATACATTAAGGATACTTTCGACTAAATTGAAATTTGCTTTGACTCCAAACCAAACGTTAGTAGAGATTAAAATTAATAAAGGTATATAGTATAGAAAGTATTTAGAACCGAAGATGGGTTTACACAATCCATACTTTATAGATAATTTGTTTTTGATGATCCAAAATAATAATATTGCCGACAAAATAAGTAAAAATGGGAAAGTGCACACTTTACTAATTCCAATCATATCAGAAAACATATCGCATACACTAGCGCCAACAACATAAATAATTATGAAAAATATTGAAAACCCTAGTTCACTTTTGTTATATAATTTATTCATAATGATCCTATCTATTTAAGAATTATATTACATATTCTTGTAAAAATCAAATATATTGGTATCAATATATTATTTTGTTAATTATAACCATTGGCATTCTATAGCGAACGCAAAATAATATTCGTTTTTTAATATGTCTTGAATAATATATGGCTTCATACTAAAATTAAATAAACAAAAAGACAGTGAATATGTTAAACCCTGTGGCACGACCAACAACTGTGTACTCTAAATCGGCACCGTTTAATGTTAAAATTAATTGACCAGCTTCCGTAACGACAACATTAAATAGTACTTGAGTTTATAAAAGTTATTTTGTGATAATTATTATTAGTTTTTTCTTTAAGATTTCACTTGTTTAAGATTTGCAATTTAAATATTTTTAGTATATAATTGATTCATGGATAAAAATATTTCAGTGTTAATGTCGGTTTATGCTAAAGATAAACCTAAATATATATTAGAGGCGTTAGAGAGTATTCTCAATCAGTCTTTACCGGCTAAGCAGATTGTGATAGTGGTAGATGGACCGGTTGGAGAAGAAATTACAGAGACACTTAATAATCTTAAGGATAGAAATTCAATTATTGAAATTTATCCGCTAGAAAATAATGTGGGGTTAGGCAATGCCTTAAAGTATGGTAGTGAAAAGTGTCAATATGATTATATTGCCAGAATGGATAGCGATGATATTGCAATACATGATCGATTCGAGAAACAGATGAAATGCTTTGAAGATGATAACGAATTAGGTGTAGTTGGTTCGAATGGTCAAGAATTCTTTGAAAACCTTGATAATATGGCGAATATCAAGGCGGTACCCGAGACACATGAAGAAATTGTAGATTTCATGAAGAGTAGGTGTCCATTTTGCCATATGTCTGTGATGATGAAGAAACAAGCTCTTATCGATGCTGGCGGTTATCAAGATTGGTATTATGCAGAAGATTGGTATTTATGGATAAGAATGTATTTAGCCGGTGTTAAATTTTATAATATTCAAGAGAATTTAATGTTCATACGTATTAATTATGATACTTTTGAGCGAAGAAGTGGTATTAAATTGTACAAAAGCATTAAAAACCTACTCAAATATCTAAAACAGCACAAGATTATTGGCTGGGCTCAATATATGAAGGAAAAGTTTAGACGTTTCTTAGGGTATGTAGTAGTTCCTAAGAAAATGAAAAGGCGCCTGTATATGCGCTTTATGCGTAAGAAAAAGGTTGATTAGATCCATATAGGAGTGTGTATACGCTCCTTTTTTATAAGTATTTTGTAAAGTAATGAATATCTTATAGCTTATAAAAGTATAAAAAAGTATAAAAAATTTTCAAAAAGGGGGTTGACAAATAGAAATTCTATGTTAGAATACTATCGTCAGCTTGGTCAGATGGTCGCAAGTTAGGCGTAAGGCTTAATTTGAGGAAAGTCCGAGCTTCACAGAGCAAGGTGCTTGCTAACGGCAAGTCGAGGCAACTCGAAGGAAAGTGCAACAGAAAATAACCGCTATACCCCTGAGTGGTTAGTAAGGATGAAAAGGCGAGGCAAGAGCTCACCGCAAGTATGGCGACATACTTGGTCCATGTAAACCCCACCTGAAGCAAGGCTAAAATATCCATATTAGTTGCTCGCTAAGGATATTAAAAATGCCGCTAGAGATGTAGAGCAATCTACATACTAGATAGATGACCGTCTAAAACAGAACTCGGCTTATAGGCCAAACTGCCACCTAAATGCTTTCATCCTTTTGGATGGTGGAGAATGTGTATGCATTCTCCATTTTTTATGCGGTCAACTCGAGCGTTATGATCACTCACACAAGTATGTGTGAGTTTCTTTTTTGCTTGGTTAACCGCATTATTATGAAGGGGCACATTCCTTTTGAAGATAGAGTATTAAAAAAGACATCAATGTGATGTCTTTTTTAGTAAGTTTTAATATCTATCATCATATACGATAATCTCTGATTCATCTTCTTTCTTAGGACAGAACAGACATAGAGAGAAAGGGACTACTGCTGTAGATGCTAAGGATACGTAAGTTCCAATTGTATTTTTGAATACCTTATCTCCGGTGTTGTTAAGATCATTATTGAGGTCATTTATTAAATTCTTAGCATTCTCATCACCGTGTGTGAGAAAATATTCTTCAATATATTCAAGAGATCCGATATATGATTTTTGAGTTTCGTATTCGCCGGCTGAGATTTCTTCATTAAGGAAAGAATTGGTTATATTAACAAGATCTTCTGTATACTTGGAATAATACTCATGATTGTCTGAGAGTAAATTTAGAGTTTCTCGTTTTTCATGTTCTAATGATAATTGTTTAGAGCGATGATCGAGAGTGCTATCTATAAAAGAATAAGTACTGATTCCACCGCCAATAACTGATGCGATACTCAATGAGATTATTAATTTTCTAATAAGGCTTCTAGTTTTATTTTTCATAATGTACTCCAATTATTCGGAGTATAGCATTAAATTGGTCTTTTGTCAATAATTTAATCTTGAGTTTTTTCTAGATTTTCATCTAATTCTTCAGTGTCATTTTTGAGTAAGCAAAACGAAGCAAAGGGTATAGTAGGTGTAGCCATTACGAAACAACTAAACCCTATCATATAATATGTAAAGACTACACCAGCATTATCGCATTTGTCATCAAGATCTCTTAAGGTTTGACTTAGTTCGCTATTATTATCATCAATAGCATTGCGTATGAAAGAAGAGGAATGGATCTCCATTATTTTCGTTGTATATTGCTCATAACTAATTACTTCATTCACATATTGTTCGGTTAGATCGTCTATTGCTTTGGTGTATATGCATTGAAATTCTTCTGTTTGAGCATATTGAAGTAGCGTAGATTCTATTTCGTCGTGATAATCAGTTATTTTTGCTTGCAGATCAAGTGAGTGTTTGTACATATATTTCGCAGTCATGGCACTACCAATAGTGGCGGTAATGGTTAAAGTTGCTAATAATTTTCGGACTAAATTAGTTTTCATATATTAAATATATTCATTCTTCTTATTTCTTGTTAGCGAATACTTCGCTTAGAAGACTGATGGCTTTTGTTTCTATTCTAGATATATAACTACGACTAATATTCATAATATCCGCGACCTCTTGTTGAGTACGTTCTCGACCGTCTACTAATCCATAACGTAGAGAAATAATCTCGTATTCTCGTGTGCTAAGAGCATTATTCATAGCAGAGATCACCTCTTCAAGCATTATTTTTTTATCTACAATGAACGATGGGTCTTTCTCTAGATCTTGTGGTATAATATCCGCTATAGTCATTTCTTGACCATCTTTATCTATACCAATAGTTTCTTCGGTGCTAATACAGACCTTATGTTTTTTATTCGCTCTGAGTAACATTAGTATTTCGTTCTCAATACATCGACTGACATAAGTGGATAGTTGAGAGCCTTTATCCTTCTTGTAACTATCTATTCCTTTGATAAGTCCAATGGAACCTACAGAGAGTAGATCGTCCGCTTCTGCGGTGCCATTATATTTCTTGCATACATGGGCAACAAGACGCAGGTTGTGATTAATTAGTGTCTCGCGAGCCGATTCGTCGCCTAAATGCATTAGATCTAATAGATGGTCTTCTTCTTCCTTGGTAAGAGGATTAGGGAATCCATTAAACTCATTCACATATCCATGAAACATCATTAGTTTAGATAAAAATTGACCAATACTTTCAAATATCATATTGCTCCTTTATTGTCTCATAGAATATATGTCGAAAGAAGTCAAATCTTGTCTGTCCAAAAAAAATTAAAAAATTTTTAAAAAGGGTATTGACAAAGTTTATACTGTGTGTTATTATGGTGTCATAGAAAGGGAGTAGTTCCCAGTGTGTACGGGCGTCATTCGACTAATAGTCCGCTTCGTACAGTGTAATATGTATTACATAACAAGACTTTCTAAATTTAGGAGGTCTTGTTTTTCTTCTTTTAGCAAGGCCTCCGTTATCGGAGGTATTTTTAATGGAAAAAGAATTTGGCCTATATTTAGGCAAGGTGATCAAAGCGATCAACAAAAAATTTAAGGTGGCTATCAAGTACTACAAGGATCAAAACACTAAGAAGGAGCTTGTAGAATTGCTACAGAGTCAAGCGGACAAACTAGATGTTTATATTCAAGACTTAGAAAATCGTCCAGAACTAAGTAGAATAGTAATAGATTACTTGAATCTAGAAATGTTCATTGATATCTTAGCTATGTGCGAGCGTGATATTGGTACCACAGAAGGTATCTTACAGGCTATGGACAAAGCTAAAGAGTGCATGGGATACAATGATGATGGAATGGAGTGCTAATATGGAACAAGAAAAAAATTTGTTGTTAGAAGCTAAACACATTATCGAACGTGAGACAAAGAAACAATCTAAGAAATTAGATATATACAATTTCTTCGCAAGGAACTTCGAGAAAGAACGTGTAGGCTGGTGGGTATTACACTTGGGATTGATTGCTGGGTGCTGTGCTTTGCATGTTTTATCCCCACTCGCTGCAATAGTAGGATTGGTTCTAACCGGTGTGTCTGCTGGTATGTTTCATAATAGAGCATTAAGCCGAGATCTCTTTGGTATTAAAGGTAAATTATTATCAAATCTTAAATCTCTAGATGAAGAGATGGCAGAAGTAGATAATAGATTATCTAAATTAACTGACTCTATGGAGATAGTATCAGAAGATCAGATAGTCGCTAAAAATCATAATGCAGATGAAATTATCACTGAGAGTACTATCACTGATAGCCAAACTAGCACTAAAAAATTGGTTCTTCAGTTAGTAGAAAACAATGCTGAACAATCTAATGATTGTGAATTGTAGATAGGAGTGAATTAATGAAAAAAGGATTCAACAAATATCAATGCTGGGTTATAGGAGAAAGATATGGGAAATAGAACAAATATGTTATTAAAAGAAAGAAAAAAGCTTGTAAAGAAAATTATATGGACAGATCGAATCTTGGCATGGAAAAACTTCTGGTACGATCATTTTAAACCTGATGAGACCATGCTAGGTGCTGTATTAACATTAGTTTCGCTTATAGGTGTGTTTATATTACCAGTTTTTGGACAATTTGTATTAGCAGGCATATGTCTAGCTATTCTTATCAGAATGGCAACTATTGATGATGCTTGTGGGATTGGTTTAGTTGAGAATGATCTTGAACGTTTGATGAAAAAACTAGCTAGGATAGATGAAAAATTGATAGAGTTGGGATATTCCGAAGAAAAAACCAACACTATGGATCAGAAGTTACCGAAAGAAGAAGTTGTTACATATTCAATAGAGAACAATACGGATTCTAAAGATAGAAAAATTATAGAAAAGAAAGAGGTAAAGACTAATAAATCTATAGAAAGATTAGTGGCTCATATGGCTAGAGAAAATGAGAAGAGTCTCAACAAATCTAAACAATGTATAAATCAAGAAACAAAAGAATTAAAAAAATTAAGAAAAGAGCAAATGGCTAAATTTGACGACTTTATTGATACTTTTCATCAATAATTGATAGGAGGGAATGATGATGAATAAATTATTGTTAAAAATTAGTAATGAGAAGAAAGAAAAGGAATTAGATAAAATATTTAAAAAATATGGATTTGGCAAGAATGATGACAAACTAAATAGCGAAATTATAAAATTTATAGAGAAATATCCAGATGGATCGGATATTTTGGATAGATATTTAGATAAACTAGATGTCGCCATGGAAGAAGTGATTGATGAACTAGATGCTTTGCAAGATGAATTATTTGCAGTAACAGATGAGGCTTGCGATATTTTAGATAATGCGTTGGATCAATTCGAAGATTGCAATATCCAATAATAGGAGGAGCGTATGAAACAACAAGAATATGCAGAGCATTTAATCAAAACTAAATGCAAGAAAGAAAAGAAAATTGAACGATTAAACAAAAAGATTAAACGATTAGAATTTTGGAATAACTATTTTACTCCCAGTGAAACAGCAGTAGGATTAAATGTGTTTGTGGCCGGTATAATAGGTATGGTGTTTTTTGGAGGTATTGGTATGTATATACCGGCAGGAATATTTGCGGCTTACATGGCAAATGCCCTAATAGCCAATAAAGGTGGAGTTATATTACATTATGAGTTGAAACGTTTAGATTTACAGCTAGATGTAAAATCTATTGATAAAAAGTTAAAAGTACTACATACCAACAAAACACATACATTCACAGAGGATCAGCGTTTAGATAGGACTAAAGGAGTAGATCAATCTTTCACTACATTAGGTAGCAACCCAGAGAAAATAGAAAAATCTATACAGTCGGAGAGGGAGATAACTTCAAGAAGATTAATACCATATATGACTATAGGATATGAAAAAAGTAAAACAAATACCGACTTAAATACTGTAGAATTAGAAGTTGATGAAAATCACGAGATGACGGATAATTTTGACTTTGATCATGCAACGCATCAATAAATAGGGAGAAAGAGCGAGTTTGCTCTTTTTTCTTTACAAAATCCTTATCTTCTGCTATACTATATCTCATGAATAGACAAGATAAAATACGAAATTTCTGCATTGTGGCACATATAGATCATGGCAAGAGTACTTTGGCAGATAGATTAATGGAGTTTACTGATACTGTCGCCAAGCGCGATATGGAAGAACAATTATTAGATAGCATGGATATTGAGCGAGAGAGAGGTATTACTATCAAGCTCACTCCAGCTACTATGAAATACACGTATAATGGTGAAGAATATACGCTCAATCTGATAGACACACCAGGACATGTTGACTTTTCATATGAGGTGAGTAGATCTCTCGCTGCCTGCGAAGGTGCTATTTTGGTGGTCGATGCTAGTCAAGGAGTCCAAGCTCAGACTTTAGCTAATGTATATCTAGCGCTTGATGCCAATCTTGAGATACTACCCGTAATTAACAAAGTAGACCTACCTAGTGCAGACATTGACGGTACTAAGAAAGAGATAGAGGATATTATTGGAATTCCTTGTGATGAGGCATGTGAGATTAGTGCTAAGACCGGACTAAATATTGAGAGTGTATTACAGGCAGTAGTAAAATACGTGCCTGCTCCTAAGGGCGATGAGAATGGTCCATTAAAAGCACTCATATTCGATAGTTATTATGATAGTTATAAGGGTGCTGTCAGTATGGTGCGTATTATTGATGGCGAAGTGCGTGTTGGAGACGAGATACTATTCATGCAGACTAAGAAGTCATTTGTAGTTACCGAAGTCGGTGTATACAAGCCTAGACCGGTGGCGGTAGATTGTCTACGTGCGGGTGATGTAGGGTATATAGCAGCGTCAGTGAAGACCGTCAGTGATACCAAGGTGGGAGATACTATTACCCTTAAGAATAATCCAATAGAGAAGTCATTAGAAGGATACAAAGAAGCAACAAGTGTAGTCTTCTGCGGAATATTCCCCCTTGATGGCGATAAATATCAAGAACTAAGTGACGCGTTAGAGAAACTGAAACTAAATGATGCTAGTATCAATTTTACTAAAGAGACATCTCTTGCTCTTGGACATGGATTTAGATGTGGGTTCTTGGGTCTTCTTCATATGGAGATCATTACTGAGAGATTGGAGAGAGAGTTTGGATTAGATATCATCACCACAGCCCCTAGTGTAGAATACAAGATATACGACACTAAGGGTAGAGAATATGATGTGACTAATCCTACAGAGATGCCACCTATGAACTCTATTGATCGTATGGAAGAGCCAATCGTGAAGATGGAGATTATTACGCCTAAGGATTACTTGGGTGGGATTATGGATCTATGTGCAGATAGGCGTGGAGAATACCATGATATGCAGTATATTGATGCTAATCGTACTAAATTAATCTATACTATACCTCTTAATGAGATTGTTTATGATTTCTTCGATAAGATCAAGTCTATTAGTAAGGGTTATGCGAGTATGGACTACGAACTCGCTGGCTACCAAGAGAGTGATCTTGTGAAATTAGATATTCTTCTAAATGGAGAGATATGTGATGCATTATCTATTATAGTTCATAAGGATAAAGCATATCCTAGAGGTAGAGCATTATGTGAGAGATTAAAGACAGTTATACCTAGACACTTATTCGAGATACCTATTCAGGCGGTTATTGGTGGTAAGGTTATCGCTAGAGAAACAATCTCCGCAATGAGAAAAGATGTCTTGGCTAAATGCTATGGTGGAGATGTTACTCGAAAGAGAAAACTCCTAGAAAAGCAGAAAGAAGGTAAGAAACGTATGCGTAGATTAGGTAGTGTAGAGCTCCCTAGTGAAGCATTCGTGACAATCCTCAAATTAGACGACTGAGAGTAGATTGATAGCAATAA
This sequence comes from Candidatus Onthoplasma sp., assembly GCA_045658505.1. GTDB lineage: Bacteria > Bacillota > Clostridia > Christensenellales > UBA1242 > Onthoplasma. Next base: position 11,213 of record JAZOUZ010000099.1, read on the forward strand.
CAACATATCTCATGTTATTCTTAAGAGTCGACACGGAGCTGTGAGAATCTACAGTTAAAGTTTATTGATGATAATAAAATATTCACAAATCTATCAGACATAAAAGGAAATAATTTTTTCCTTTTTTTGTTAAATCTTTATGAAAAAGACTTGACTAATGAGGGGAGGGGTATGTTAGAATGTATTGAAGAAGAACAAAATAATACTTTAGGGGTAGAGTATGAAATTGAGAAATGAAAGGTCTTTTAATTTATTTATTTTTATGGCAATAGCTATTGTCTCCACTTTTTTAGTGCTGAGTGTGAATGCTTATTTCACTGCTAGCGCTAATAAGAATAAAGATACGGCTTTTGCGAACTTATCAGTTGCATTTACAGATTTGAATGGTTCAGATGTAGAATTAGAAGAGACATTATCTCAATCCATTGGTCAAGTGATGCCGGGACAGATCATTGATCTCAGCGGATTCAAGGTAAAGAATACCGGAGATGAAGATATTTATTCAATCATTAATCTAAAATTAACTATCACTAAATCTACTGGAGAAATCAAGAATATCTCTGAGTGGTACAATCTCTCTGGTACTCAGATATATCACACTGCTCTCAATGCTAATACCGCTCCTGCCACTCTAATATCGAAAAATTCTAGCGCCACACTTAACCTACAATACGAATTAGCTGGATATATGTTCGATCAGTCGTATGTGGGTGCAGATATGCATGTGAAGATATTGGCCTGTGCTATTCAGGCTAGAAACCTTCCTAATTACAACGAAGTAACATCTCAGCCTGTCATTGCTAGTTGTATGATGGTAGAGGACTTCTATATTCCAGTAGAGATCAATAATGTAGGTTATAGACTAAAATCAGGTAATAATAGTTACGAAGCATTCGCAGCGACTAAAGATATTACTGAGGCAAATATCTTATCTACAGTAGAGGGTAAGCCTGTAACAAGCATCGCAACAGAGGGATTCATGGGTTGTACAGAACTTGTTAGCGTTGTCGTTCCTAGTAGTATTACTAGTCTTTATCAAGCATGCTTCAAAGATTGTACTAGTCTATCTTCAGTAGATTTCCAATGTGAGCAGGCGACATTTTGGGCTGAAGTATTTATGAATTGTACTAGTTTGAAATCAATTGATCTACCAAACTTCACAGATGGTAACCTACGATCTAGATTATTCTATGCCTCTGGGCTAGAGTCTATAGATATTCCTTATGGTACTAAGAATATATATGAGCAGGCATTCTGGTACGCATCTTCGCTAAAGTCTGTTAATATTCCAGATACAGTAGAGAGCATAGGAAATTATGCACTTAGAGCGACTGGATTAGAGAGTGTATTCATTCCTAATAGTGTGAAGACTATGGGTGGCATTCAGTTCCATGGTAGTCCTAATCTAAAATCTATAATATTCGAAGAAGGTAGTCCAATAACAGAGTTGGCAGGCTATATGTTTAGCGATTGTCCGAACTTAACTAATGTTCAGCTTCCTAGTGGACTACTCTCACTTGGTATCAGTGCTTTTAATAATTGTACTAGCCTCGCTACCATTGATATTCCAGATACTATGACGACTATACCTGAAGCTATGTTTTATCTATGTCGTAGTCTTAATAACATAGTCTTACCAGATAATATAACAACTATTAAAAATAATGCGTTTTGTGGTTGTTCATCTCTTACAAGTATAGTTATACCTAATAAAGTAACAACAATAGCCGATCGAGCATTTCAAAGTTGTACTAGTTTAGCCGAAGTTACTCTTCCTGTCAGTCTGCAGTCATCAGGATATTGCACATTCTATGGTTGTGATAATATACGAGTTAATTACTTAGGAACAGTATCACAATGGAAGACTATAACTTTTGATGCGAATTTTGGTAATCCTCTAAAGAATAAAAATGCCAAATTGTATGTCAAAGTTAGTGGCACTTGGACTGATGTTACTGATATGTTATAAATTGTCTTATATGATCCTAAGTCTAGTAAGGCAAAGTGTAGATTGTCACGACCTAAAGGTCTCGCAATGACATAGACTATATATGATATGAAAATTTCCCAACATCATTAAAATTGTTAGGAAATTTTTTTCTTTTCGGTTATAATACTTATTATAAGGGGTAAATATGGAACAGAAGAAACCTATGGGGATATACATTCATATCCCTTTCTGTAATAGAAAATGTGATTATTGCGATTTCGTATCTTATTCAATGGATAAACGTGCGCAACAACTATATCTAGATAGTCTATTCGCAGAGATCGATGTATTGAAGAAGAAATATCAAGATGAGGCATTTGATACTATTTTCTTAGGTGGCGGTACTCCTAGTATCGTGTACGAAGGATTTATCTCTAGCCTTGCTAGAAAATTGTATTCGAGTTTTCATTTCTTAGACCAGACAGAATTTACTATCGAAGTGAATCCTTCGTCTTTTACTAAAGAAAAATTCTTAGAATATGTAGAAGCGGGTGTGAATCGTATCAGTGTAGGTGTACAATGTCTGGATAGGAAATTGCTTGCCGATCATGGTCGAATCCAAAGTGTAGAGAATGTCAAGGAAACATTCAAAATGCTCAAAGATAGTGAGTTCGCTAATGTAAATAGCGACGTAATGATAGGCCTACCAGGTCAGACTAAGAAG